>JAITHD010000269.1 GCA_031280155.1 Treponema sp.
AATATGATCCCCATTGGCGGCCCTTCGGTAAATCCTGCACAGCGTATTATTCCCCGAAAAATGATTCGCACCGGTATTCCTATGATAGACCTGTTTAATACGTTGGTGGTTTCTCAAAAACTTCCTATTTTTTCGGTATCTGGAGAACCTTACAATCAACTTTTGGCCCGAATTGCTATGCAGGCGGAAGTTGATATTATTGTTTTGGGGGGCATGGGCCTTAAATATGATGATTACCTTTTCTTTAAGGATACCTTGGAAGAAGGAGGCGCCCTTTCCCGTACTGTGATGTTTGTACATACCGCTTCTGATCCTACGGTAGAATGTCTTATGATCCCTGATATATCTTTGGCCGTGGCAGAACATTTTGCTTTGCAGGGCAAAGATGTGCTGGTGCTTCTTACGGATATGACTAACTTTGCGGACGCGATGAAAGAAATTTCTATTATTCAAGAACAGGTTCCGTCTAATCGCGGGTATCCGGGCGATCTCTACAGCCAGCTTGCCAGCCGGTACGAAAAAGCGGTTGATTTTGAGACTGCCGGTTCTATCACTGTTTTGGGCGTTACCACCATGCCTGGCGATGACGTCACCCACCCGGTGCCGGATAATACAGGATACATTACTGAAGGTCAATATTACCTCAAAAACGGGCGTATCGAGCCTTTTGGGTCCCTTTCACGGCTAAAACAATTAGTCAACGGGAAAACAAGAGCGGATCATCGGGCGCTTATGGACGGGATGATTAAACTCTATTCTGCTTACAAAGATACTTTGGAAAAAAAAGCGATGGGCTTTGTGATGACTGACTGGGATGGTAAACTCCTCAAATACGGCGGTCAATTTGAAAAGCAGATGATGGATCTGTCAGTCAATATCCCTTTGGAACGCGCTTTGGATTTGGGTTGGGAAATTCTGGCAGATTGTTTCAGCCCGGAAGAAACAGGCCTTCGGTCAGATCTAATTGGTAAATTCTGGCCTAAAAAGGACTGAACAACCTATGGCAAAAATTAAGCTGACTAAAAATGAGCTGAAAAAGCAGAAAGACGCTCTCAAAATGTATCAACGGTATCTCCCTACTCTGATGCTCAAAAAGCAACAGCTTCAAGCGGAAATCAGAACTACAGAGCTCCGGATTAAAGAACTGCTCTCTGAAAAAGAGCGGGTCGACGAATCGTTTAAGCCGTGGATAGGAGTTTTTGGTGAAAAAGGTGTCTTTACCCCTAATATTTTGCAGATAAGCAGTATCAAAACCGCTGAGGGAAACATCGCTGGCGTACCGATACCTCTTTTTCAAGGGGCTGAATTTCATGTTGAACCTTACGATTTAGCTCGTACCCCGCTATGGCTTGATATGGCGGTGGAAAAAATGAAGCGTGTGTTTCTTTTGGACTTAGAAGCTCAGACCTTAGAGGAACAACGCAGGCGGTTAGCTCATGAGTTGCAGATAACAACCCAACGGGTGAACCTTTTTGAAAAAATTAAGATACCAGAAACAAAAATTATCATTAAAAAAATCCGAATCTATCTTGGAGATCAGCAAACCGCTGCGGTGGTTCGGGGAAAGATCGCCAAAAGAGGAATGGAGAGGGTTGCCCAATGATTGTACCAATGAAAAAAGTATCTATTGTGGTTACGGACAAAACCCGAGATACTTCTCTTGAAAAATTGCGGGAACTAGGTGTGGTTCATTTGGAAAAACGAAATGTTTCTTCAGATAATTTGTCTAAACTGTTAGATAGAAAAGCTAAAATTGAAAGCGTCCAAGGCTTGCTGCGATCTTATCAAACTGACAAACAACAATCCGATTCTCAAGCTGGCCTTGCCAAAACAACAGATCAGGACATAGTAAGTCAAGTGTTGGCTTTGGGAGATGAACGCAAAAACCTTCAAGAACAGCTTGCCGCCCATATTAAAGAGCGGACTCGCATCGAAAAATGGGGTGATTTCAGTCCCTCTTCCCTTAAAACATTGGCTGATTATGGGATTGTTCTGATTCCCTATAATCTTCCCATCAAGTCATACGAATCTCTTGGAGACGATGTAAAATTTATAGTTCTTTCAAAAGATAAATCTTCGGTCTATGGAATTGCGGTAGATAAAGATATTTCAGGAGAAATACCCTTTCCATTGCCGGAATACTCTATCTCGGAACTTGATAAGGCAAAAGTTACGGTAAATCACAGATTAGCCGAGATAGAAACCCAGCTTAAATCTTTGGCTGCTCAAAAAAGGCGTATCAGCACAGAACTTGAAGCTTTATTACAAGATATTGAGTTTGAGACCGCGAAAATCGGTATGGAGACTACCACAGAGGCTCCAGCGGAATTTGCGGTGTCATGGCTTGTTGGATATGTCCCTCAAGACGATACCGGAGCTTTGAAACGAGCCGTTGCGGAGAACGGCTGGGCTTTGTTGGTAACTGATCCCGGGGAACAAGATAATCCGCCGACGCTGGTCAAAAATAACGCTTTCATACGGCTTATTCAACCGTTGTTCAGTATGCTGGGAACCATACCTGGGTATCGAGAGTATGATATCAGTTTGTCTTACCTGCTGTTTTTTAGTTTTTTCTTTGCCATGATATTTGGCGATGCCGGATACGGCGCAATTCTGTTTTTGGGCGCGCTGATATTTGGAGTAAAATCGAAGAAAGCTACCGGAACCATACCTGACGGAATTCTCCTGTTAGGTTTATTGTCTCTCACTACTATCGCGTGGGGAGTATTAACCGGTTCGTTCTTTGCGGTAAAGTTTGATCATCCGTTCTTTAAACCAAAAATACCATTTTTAGAGCCGGAACAGAATATCAAATGGATATGTTTCATCGTCGGTACAGGGCAGCTCGTATTAGCGCATTTGAAAAATATTAAAAGAGCTTTCCCTTCGCTGGTATTTTTAGCCCAACTAGGATGGCTTGCTATGGTGGTAGGGCTTTATTTTCTGGTGCTTAATCTGGTCTTATCCGCAACAGAATTCCCAGTACCGTCTTTTGCGATTTACCTTATCGGCGGCGGTCTGGGTACTTACTTTATCTTCAATGAACAGAAGGGCGGCAATTTCTTAAAAAATGTTGCTGCAAGTTTCAGCAATTTTCTGCCGACCTTCCTCAGCGCTGTATCCAGTTTTTCGGATATCATCAGTTATATCCGCCTTTTCGCGGTGGGTCTTGCCGGAGCCGCTATAGCCAGCAGCTTCAACGACATGGCTGCGGGAGCTTTATCAGCAGGTCCCGCAGGAGTTGCCGGCGGGATACTGATTCTGATATTAGGTCATGGTCTTAACCTGACTATGAACGCTCTCTCGGTGGTGGTCCACGGAGTGCGTCTTAACTTACTGGAATATGCCGGACATCTTGGGATGGAATGGTCC
>JAITHD010000088.1 GCA_031280155.1 Treponema sp.
AAAGAACCAGTTAAGATAGTTCTCTATCCTGAACAGACACAAGACTAACCCTTGCCTCCCCCGCCATTCGGCGGGGGCTTATCAGACCCGCGCCGTCTCCTTGCCTCTCCTGTAAACGCCTCCCGCGAAACCGAGTACAGAAAAAGCAGCGTAGATATCATCGAAACTCGTATCACAGTAAATTATCATAAAATAATACTTGTAAAAACAGCGTAAATGCTTTATATAATATATATTTTTGTAGGATTTATTATGGAAAAATATACTTTAGAAGTCGATGTTGACCAACAGCATGAGGAAATAACAGCTGATTTTTCAGCGCTTATCCTGGAGTGTAAACAATGTGAAGCGGAACATAAAGCGCTTGAAGCCAAATACCTGTCTACGATGGACGCTTTTTTATCTCTCAAGACCCTGTATGAACAGACAAAAGCTAAATGCGATCGTTTGGAAAGTCTCTTAAAAAGAGAACAGCCAGGTACATTTAGTCGAGAACCGTCAGCCAGTCTATAACGTTTATCTCCGGTTCGCCGTAAAACCTCTTAGAAAAAACCCTTTAGGGCTGGGGATATAAGGGGCAACGAAAACGTTTTGTACCAATATCCTTGACCACCCGCCTGCTTGAGGGTATACTTAAAAAGTCAAATAGACCTACCCATGCGGCGTGGAAAAGTAACATCTATGGATATGGAGGCGCTGGCTCTTGGCAGCAAGCGTGAAACTGCCGTAGAAAAATCCGCTTAGAAAAAAGAACAGTGGAAAGGAAGTAGAAATCTTGGGGAGTAAGCCGGGCAATCGGAACAAGCCCCAAGCCTTATAAAAACCTTTAGGCAGGGGGTAGCTGACATCTTCACAGAAGTAATTGGAATGAGGAAGGGTTATAAAAATCAGTTCGGATCGAAGCGCGTAATTCATTATAATACCACGAATTGTGCATATTGATTTTATCTCAAAATAACTTTTTCATACTTTGTACAACACCTCCTATTATTATTCCTTTATCTTCTTGGTTTTTACTTTGTTTAAATTTTCTTTTACCCTAAAGCGAATGATCTTTTTGATTATATCCCACGGAATTGGTTTGCCTAAGGGAAAACATAATGTCCCTTTTCCAGTACGGTAAGGAGTAAGCTCTTTTTCAAATTCATCAATTCCTGAAGGGCTGGGGAAAAAACCATAGTGATCCTTAAACGCCACAAAATGAACCAAATTACCATTTAAATAAAAGGTAGGCATCCCATAGGATATTTTTTCAGTTGCTTCCGGCGCTTCGGCTTTAATGAAATTTCGTAATTCATGTAATGTGGTCTGTATTTCAGGTTCAAAACCCGCAATATATGCATCTATTGTCTTTATATTTTCAGCCATTGCTATTCTCCAGGATATGCGCCTATTTTTACTTTTTTAATTCGCTTAAACCGCTCACCTCTAAAGCCTTCGTCCCTGCATGTCCACCCATGTTTTGGACTGAAGGAAAAACAGCGCATACCAGCGACAGCAGCGGATAGTATCTGCTGACTATCCGCTATCCCTTAGGTTTAGCCGTTCCGGGCTAAACGGAAACCAAACTCGCTGCTCCGAAGCGACGGAGTGCTGCCGACTCGGTAGGCGGACCGCATACTATGTACCGGCTTGTTCCAGCTCCCGCCCCGCAAAACCCGATGAGTACCAGAAACCGCGCCTAAAGGTTCAGCCTGACTTGCGCCGCTGTAGTTGCCGAGCCAGTCCCAGCACCATTCAAATATATTGCCGTGCATATCGTACAAGCCCCAGGGATTAGGAGCAAAACTCCCTATTTTAACGGTCCCCTGCCCTGCGCCTCCGCCTTTCCCATCATAATTAGCCTGATTCAAGGTGATGCTGTTTCCAGTATAAAAAGGCGTTGCGGTTCCCCCTCGGCACGCATATTCCCATTCCGCCTCAGTCGGCAGCCGATAGCCATTAGTATTTTCAAGCCAGGTCACAATCCATTTGTTGCTGTCAAAATCATTGGTATTATTCAGATCGTTTCTGCTTTTATTAACACTATATACCGGGGTTAAACCTTCTTGGATACTCCGCTTGTTGCAGTATTCTATAGCGTCATACCAGCTTATCTTTTCTACCGGCAGATACGCATCCTTGAAGTTGCTGGGGTTGATTCCCATTACCATCTCATATTCTTGCTGAGTAACTTCATATTTTGCTATATAGAAAGCGTTGACCTTTACATAATGCTGGCGTTCATTATCATGCCGTTCCAGTTCTGAAATAGGACTGCCCATCATAAAGGTTCCGCCCCGAATACGAACCAAATCCAATAGGGGTTTTGCTTCCCCGGGCTGATTTTGTACTGTTCCAGAGGATTTGCCAGATTGTTCATGCAATGCTAACCCTTGTTTAGCCGCTTCTTTGAACCAGTGGATTGCGGTTTCATAATCTTTTTGTCTCTCATACAAAAGACCTAACTCATATTGAGCGTGCAAATCTCCTTTTTGAGCTGATTTTTCTAATTCAATTGTTTCCTGGGTCTGACTCATGATCAATCTCCTTCGGTATTATACTGCTCCGTAGCCTGCTCTGATGGCTTCGACATTCTTGGGTACAAAAGACTGCTTATCCGCAGGGAAGAACTTTTTGAGGATTCCCTCAATCTCAGTGAGACCCAACGCGCCGGTGAGCTTTGCCATCGCGCCTAAGGCAACCATATTGGCGAATCTGGGGTTTCCGATCTGTTCCGCCATGCTTTGAGCGTCTATCCTGACAACCCGTAGGTCTCGGCGGAGCGGAACTTCCTTGACCAGAGAAGCGTTGATAAGCATAAGCCCTCCGGTTTTCACGATTCCCTCGCACAAAGGAAGAGATTCAGGATTCATCACCAATACCGAATCAGGAGTCGTTACCAAAGGACTGGCGATTTCTTCGTCCGACACAATAACCGACGCTCTAGCAATGCCTCCCCGCTTTTCAGCGCCGTAAAATGGGAAAAAAGTAACGTTCTTACCTTCTTGCATAGCGCAGTAGACCCAGATTTGTCCAAGGGAGATAATCCCCTGCCCGCCAAAACCAGCAAAAAAAGACTTTTCCGTCATTCCATCGTCTCCTTCAAGGTATTTTTGATCTCTCCAAGGGGAAAAACAGGAATCATCTCGGTTTCCAGCCATGTTACGGCTTTAACCGGCTCCATACCCCAGTTGGTTGGACAAGGCGAGAGAATCTCTACCATAGTAAAGCCGACGCCCTGAAGTTGAGCTTCCAGAGCTTTTTTAACGTAGGCTTTGGTTTTTCGGGAATTAGCGGCGGTATTCACCGAGCCTCGAGCAATATACCGGCTGCCTTCAAGGGCAGCAAGGAGTTCCGCCACCCGAATGGGGTAGCCCATACCCGCGGCGTTAGGGTCCCGCCCGTCAGGAGCGGTAGCCGCTTTCTGCCCTACCAAAGTAGTTGGAGCCATTTGACCCCCAGTCATGCCGTAAATGGCGTTATTGACAAAAATAGTGGTAAACTTTTCTCCCCGATTGGCGGCGTGGATCATCTCCGCCGTACCGATAGCCGCCATGTCTCCGTCTCCCTGATAACATATCACGAGATGATCCGGCAGAATCCGCTTAATGCCGGTCGCCGCCGCAGGAGTACGCCCGTGAGGAGGCTGGACCGAGTCAAAATCAAAGTACAGGTCCGCCCAAATAGCGCAGCCCACTGGATTTGTAATGACCGCCTTTTTCTGTAATCCCATTTCATCTATCAATTCAGTGATGATCCGATGTATGACCCCATGACCGCAGCCTCCGCAGTATTTGGTTGATACAGGGTACAGGCTTTGAGGATGTCCGTATAATTTTTTCATCGCTTATTTCCTTAAAATCTTTTTTGCTTCGGC
>JAITHD010000093.1 GCA_031280155.1 Treponema sp.
TAAAACCTCCTAATCCGTCAATAAGTTATTAACAGCTATTATTAACAGTTTACCAAAAACGTATATAATTCTTTATTATACAAATAATTATTTATATGTCAATATGTCTCATTCCGGCATGTTTTGCCAGCCCAGGGGTTTTATGGTGCTTTAGGTAATCTTTTTCTCTTTAATACTCTTGATTATTTTCTAATTTTCTCTGATAGTGAAAACGTAGCGAAACAATAACGGGATAGAATTGTCCTGAGATCACAATGCAGGAGGGATTTGAAGGTCTCTCCAAAAGGGAGTAGGGAAGTGAAAAAGCTGATTTTGCTTGGAATGTTGGGGCTGGTATGTTTACCGGCGTTTGCGACGGGAAAACGGGAGCCCCCCGCGCCGGCGCCTCGGCTCAAGATCGTAAATGTGGGAATTACAAACGATCCCGCTACAGTCAGCCCGCTGTCAGTTAATAATATTATGGCTTATTATGTTTCGAGCATTCTTTTTATGCCTTTAGTATCCGAAACTTCAGAGCGTACCTTTGTAAACCGCTTGGCGGAACGTATCGACACCGAGGATAATAGGGTCTTTACAATTACCCTAAACCGAAACGTCAAATGGACTGACGGCGCGCCGGTTACAACAGAGGACGTTATCTTTACGATAAATACTTTTTCCAACCCCGCAGTAGGCATATCGGATCCTAGCGCCTATCGGCTTCTTCTGGGAACCGATGAAACCGGACTGTTCCCGCCAGAGGAGACCGGCATCAGGGGGGTGAAGAAAATTGACGATTATACGTTTACCGTACAAACCAAATATCCTGTTACCGTAAATGCCCTCAAATCCGAATTCGGCACTATGCTGCGGACTATACCAAAACACATTCTTGAAAAAGAGGCTCCTTCAGAAATTCTTAAATCAGCATTTTTCCAAAAGCCTACAGTGACCAATGGAGCTTTTAAATTCAAGGAATACGCCCCTAGTCAGTATTTGTCTTTAGAGTCAAATGATTCGTATTTTCTAGGACCTCCAAAAATCGACGTTCTGAATTTCAAGATTCTTTCGGGTCCTCAAATTGCCGCCCAGCTTGAAAGCGGCGAGATTGACATGAACTATCAGGGAGTTGGGAATATTCCCGCAGACGATTATGATCGGATCCTGAGTCTGCCGCATTTGAACACCAAGCGGGGAGAACCCGGCACGGTACAGGTGCTTTTTTACAATAATCGGGTCTTGAATAATGTAAAACTTCGGCAGGCTATGGATTTGGCTATCGATAGGGACAGTATTTTAAGAAACATCTTCAAAGGTCATGGGTTTATGACTAAAACGCCGGTTTCCAGCCAGATCGAGTTTTGGAATGAAGCTGCCGCGGCATATACCTATAATCCAGAGCAGGCGAAAAAACTGCTTGCTGAATCAGGGTGGGACCTTTCTAAAAAACTTACGTTCCTGATTCCTACAGGCAACAAAACTCGTGAACGGGTCTGTACGATTATTGCCGAGAATTTTAAAGCTGTTGGTCTTACTATAACCATCGAACAGGCGGATTTTCCTACCACAATGGGACGGATCACAAAGCATGATTTTGATATCTCTATAGTCGGGATGCCTGCAAACCCCTTCAACGCGATACGGAATTTACGGTACTATGTTGATTCCAAAGACGCCCATACCGGCTATTCTAACCCGGTTATGGATCAGCTCCTGAATACTATCAATACCAGCGTGGATCGAGAGACCCTCAAAGCCGCTTATTACGAAGCTCAGGCGCTCATCGCTGAAGAGGTTCCGGTTTCCGGGGTTTATAGCGAATTGGTCTTGCGGGTGGCAAATAAACGGATTACTTTTGGAGATTTACCGGATTTCGGTACGTTTCGAGACCTAGAAAAATGGGATATTAAACAGTAACGGATAGCCCGTCAGGATACGCTCATAACCCTTAGAGCGCCGGGTCATGAAAAGCCTAAAAGAGGAAAATTGCCGGGTTTATCAAAGGGTTTAGGGGTTTATTTTGACTAATACTAACCAGCCGAAGGCTGTACCTTTAGAGTACGGGAGTAGGAAATGGCAAAAACGCTTTTACAGGTCGAGGATCTACAGGTTCAATTTACCCAGGAAGACCGCGTCGCCTTGGGGGTGAAGAATGTCAGCTTTTCAGTTACCGAAGGGGTAAATCTTGCTTTGATTGGCGAGTCCGGATGCGGGAAGAGCGTTACCTCCCTTTCATGTATGCGCTTACTGGGAAATAACGGGAGAATCTCAAAAGGAGCCATCACCTTTGAGGATCAGGATATTACCCGCGCAGGAGAAAAACAAATGGAAAAACTCCGGGGACGGCGGATGGCTATGATCTTTCAAGAACCTATGACAAGTCTCAATCCGGTTTTAACGATTAATTATCAGTTGTCTGAAGCCCTGCGGCTGCATACTGGTATGACAAAAAAAGAAATCCGCACCCATTGTATCCAGCTTCTACAGCAGGTAGGCATCCCGGATATGGAAAAGGTGCTTGACGGATTTCCACATGAGCTTTCCGGCGGAATGCGCCAGCGAGTGATGATCGCTATGGCTCTTGCCTGCAAGCCGCGTTTGCTCATTGCTGATGAACCGACTACGGCGCTTGACGTTACGATCCAAGCGCAAATTCTTTCGCTTCTCAAGAAGCTCCAGCAGGAAACAGGGGTCACTATTATGATTATCACCCATGATTTTGGGGTAGTTGCGGAAATAGCCGATGAGGTCGTGGTAATGTATGCGGGCTATGCGGTTGAACAGGGAGCGGTTCATGAACTATTCACTGATCCGCTGCATCCGTATACCAAAGGGCTGCTCAAATCCATCATACCTCTTAATGGGACTATGAACAGTCAGCTCTACGCTATTCCCGGCATGGTTCCTGCAATGACCCTGGAACAGACAGGCTGCCCCTTTCACGACCGATGTTCCGATAAGCGGTCTCGGTGCGAGAAAGAATTTCCCTCCTTGCGGGAGCGGACTGTCGGACATTTAGTACGGTGTTTTGTCGGGGAGGGCGGCTATGAAAGGGCTTGCTGATCCGCACTCGTCCCAGATGCAGCCGGTGATCGCTTTGAAAAATGTAAAAACCTATTACCCGATTAAAAGCGGCGTATTTTCCCGTATCGTCAGCTATACGAAGGCGGTAGACGACGTGTCGTTCCGCATATACCCCAGGGAAACCCTGGGGCTTGTCGGTGAATCTGGATGCGGGAAATCGTCTTTAGGCAGAACGATTATAGGGCTTGAGAAAATTACCAGCGGTCAAATAGTTTTTGACGGGGAAGATATAGCGGGATATACTCACGATCAGATGCGTTCAGTTTGGAAACAGATTCAGATGGTTTTTCAAGACCCGTATTCTTCTCTGAACCCGCGGAAAACCGTGGAAAATATGATGGAAGAAATATTAAGAATTCACCAAATCGTCCCGGGAAATGAAATTAACCGGGAAATCAATAGGATTCTGGGACTTATCGGTCTTTCTCCAGAAGTGAGAAAACGCTTTCCTCATGAATTTTCCGGAGGGCAGCGCCAACGTATCAGTATTGCCAAAGCAATAACCCTGCGCCCTAAGTTTCTCATCTGCGACGAGGCTACGTCCGCACTGGACGTTTCGATTCAGGCTCAGATATTGGGGCTTTTCAAGGAACTACAGGCGAAATTGGGACTGACGTGTCTCTTCATTTCTCACGGGCTTGGGGCGGTGAAGTATATCAGCGATCGTATCGCGGTAATGTACTTGGGCAAGATTGTTGAATTAGCGCCGGCCTCTGGGGTTTTTACAGAACCGCGCCATCCATATACCCAAGCCTTACTCAGCGCTTATCCGGTTCCAGACCCAAAAAATCGAAGCAGAGAAAAAATTCTCCTTTCCGGTACAGTCCCTAGTTCAGCGAATCCTCCCAAAGGCTGCCGGTTTCATACCCGATGTCCCTTCAAAGAACTCCGCTGTTCCGAGGAAGAGCCGGAACTATCCGGCGACGGCGGACATCAGACCGCATGTCATCTCAGAATTAACCCGTCGGATTGGTGGGAAGTTTATTCTCAAGCGGTCTAATAAATTTCATGGAGTAATAATGCGAAATTATCTTATCCGCAGGATGCTGCTGATGATTCCTCTCTTATTCGGCGTATCTCTTGTGAACTTTTTCATTATTCATCTTGCCCCCGGCAGCCCTCTGGACTTGATGATCAGTCCTGCCATGACTGCTGAATCCCGAGCGGCGCTGGAACATAATCTCGGTTTTGACGCGCCGATTCACCGGCAGTACCTTGCATGGCTCGGCAATGTACTGCGGGGCAATTTAGGGTATTCATATACTTCTTATCGACCAGTAACGGATATTATCATTGACCGGATTCCTGCGACGTTTCTCTTGATGGGCAGCGCTTTGTTGGCGGGATTACTGCTTGCGGTTCCCTTGGGGGTGGTAAGCGCAATTAAGCAGCATTCCCTTTTTGATTATCTTGCGACGCTGATTGCGTTTTTTGGCGTTTCAACGCCGAATTTTTTTCTTGGTCTAGGGTTTATCTATTTATTCAGTATAAAAATGAAACTCTTTCCTTCAAGCGGGATGGTTACATTAGGCGGCAACGGCGGCGGGATGGATATATTGGGGCATCTTGTTATGCCCTGTACGGTACTGGCAATCAGCATCTGCGGACGCTTTATACGGTATGTTCGGGCTTCTATGCTCGATGTTTTGCATCAGGATTATCTGCGTACCGCCGCCGCAAAAGGCGTGCCTTTTTTACCGCGACTGGGAATCCATGCGTTCCGTAACGCGCTTTTACCGCTTATCACCCTTATCGGTCTTGAAATACCAGGGCTTTTAGGCGGCGCGGTCGTTACAGAGCAAATTTTTTCGTGGCCAGGCATCGGCAGGCTGACAGTAGACGCCATTATGACCAGAGATTATCCAGTATTGATGGGACTCAACCTCATGGCTGCGGTGACGGTTCTCTTGGCAAGCCTGATCACAGACTTTATGTACGCTTTAGCGGATCCGCGGATCAAATATAATTAACTATGGTAACAGCACCTATGCAGCGATTAAACGATGCCTTCAGAATTTGGCGGCGGTTCTGCAAACATAAATTTGCGGTTGCAGGACTTGTGGTTATTGGTCTTTTGATTATATGCGCTGTTTTTGCGCCCCTGATAGCGCCTGAGAATCCCTATGCTATTGGCAATGACTTCAGCGCCGCCCCGGGCAAAGAACATATTCTCGGCACTGATCAGATCGGCAGAGACGTGCTTTCAAGACTTATCTACGGTTCCCGGGTTTCAGTAAGCGTCGGCGTTGGGGCGGTTCTTATCGCCACTGTGCTGGGTATCCTGCTGGGGCTTGAATCCGGGTATTTCGGCGGTTTTATGGATATGCTCATCATGCGTATTGCAGACGTGTTCTTGTCGTTCCCTACGATGATACTGCTGATGGTGATCAGCAGTATTGTCGGTCCCGGTTTGGACAGAATTATTGTTATGATGGGAATTTTAGGCTGGCCTGGGGTCGCCAGATTGGTCCGGAGCAATGTATTATCTATTAAACAACTGGACTATACCAAATCAGCGGTAGCCCTTGGGTTCAAAAACCAGCGGATTCTATTTCTCCACATTCTGCCCAATGCGATGGGTCCTATTTTAGTGAACGCTACCTTCGGCGTTGCCCGAGCGATTCTTGTTGAGTCTTCCCTGAGCTTCCTGGGCATGGGGATCAATCCGCCGATGCCGACTTGGGGTAATATGCTCACTGACGCTCAGTCTTTGACGACCCTCACCGCGAGACCTTGGCTTTGGGTTCCGCCGGGTATGATGATTCTTTTGAGCGTATTGTCCTTTAATTTTGTCGGCGACGGTTTACGGGACGCGCTGGACCCAAATAAATAGACTTTACTCTCAGGGCAAACGCATATACCCTTGAAGGATATAAAAGTCCACGGATTACACGAATTAACACGCTTTTTTCACTCCTTATACTTTCCGCTACTCCCACTCCCAGCCCCCGCTAGGACCCACTTTCCTGCTGTCCATTGCGGTGGTTTCCTGAGCCGTGGCGTCGCGCTTCTTTTTGCCTTCTTCGATATAAACCGCGTGTCCCCGACTG
>JAITHD010000106.1 GCA_031280155.1 Treponema sp.
TTCATCCGCAATAAACTGCCTTCCGCATTGTTTACAGAGATAGTTTTGCGTCCCCTTGCGTTTTTTCCCGTTTTTAACTATGGTACGGCTATGGCATCCAGGGCATTTGATCTCTATGGGTACTTGCATACTTCATAGTAACTCTTTTGTCCTCTTTGTCTTTCACCTTCCTTTCATATCCATCATACTTTGTAGATCACCTCCATATTTTGAACCATGCGTGTTCTATGTTATCTACATATTGTTCATCAGCATTTTCAACACAAAAAATAAATTTATCTAAAGTCTCAATACAATAACAGTCCATTTCTGATACCTTTTTCAATTTTTTTTCATTATTTTTTCAACAATCTCAAAAATTATTGCGCCTAACGTAGTATAATAGAATTATGAGTATTATTAACCGTTTTGGGGATATGATAAAGAGTTATCTCAATGATGAAGATGAAGGTGTTTTCGGTAAATTCTCCCAAAACCGCAAGGGTTATTCTAAAGGCGTTTTGGATCCTGACGTAGAAGCCGCCTATCAAGAACTGAATGACTATCTGAAAGGAGGATCTGACAAGCCCAACAGCTCTTTCTCTAATGCCGAAGGACCGTCCCAGCCGAGGTTTCATCGAGAATCCGGGATTCCTGAGTCTATCAAACAGGGGTTCGCTGAATTAGGACTGTCTCCAGGAGCTTCTCCTGATGAATGTAAGGCTGCGTATAAAAAACTGCTCAAAATTCATCACCCTGATAGACATACAGGGCATCCGGCTAATATGCAAAAAGCAACTGAAAAAACAGCTCGGATCAATGAGGCTTTTGACCGTATAGAGCAGTGGCGGCAGACCGGAAAATCCGAATAAAAGCCCTATCTTTTTGACTTTCGTTATTGAATGACTCCAACCTTGAAGCATCCCGCATTGAGCCTGCCGCAGCGAATGCCCTGTGCAATTCCTTCCTTAAAAGACGCCCCCTCTGATAGGGCGGCGGCAAGTCCCGCAGTAAAAGCGTCGCCAGACCCTGTAGTATTAACCGGACTAACCGGCTCAAAGGCGTATTCGGCAAATGTCCCGGATTGTGCAAACCAAACCGGTTCCATTCCTCTTGTAAGAACGACTCGGCACTGGTATTGTTCAGCAAGATCAAGACAAATCTTTTGAATTCGTTTTTTTATCCAGACTTCATCTCCCGGATTATGGATAAGCTGATTATTGGTTATAAGGTCTGGAGCAAAGGTTCCGGCAAATTCAAATAGATTAGGCTTTATGATATCCGGCTTATATGCAAGGCTGTTTTTCAAGTCCTGAGATCGGACATCAAGGATCACATGCGCTCCCGCTTCTTTGGCGCGGCGTACTATAAAGGGAACCAATTCATCGGAAAAACCCTCGGCTTTTGTTCCCGAAATAATAAGCCATTCATAATAGGGAAGCAGTTTCATGGAGGCTTCTTTGAGGCGTTCTTCAGTGCCTGACATAACTGGTTCTGATTCTTCAACTAATTCAGTAACGCTGTGGTCAGAAGTATTTATGATGGTATAGCAGAAACGGATGGGGCTGCCGCTCTCAACCCACTCGATTCCCAGCCCGTCCTGTCGGCACAGATCAAGAAACAGGGGGCGCAGGATGCCTCCAAGCTGAGTCAGATGAAGACAGGTTTTCCCTAATTGGGTTAAAACTCGGCTTACGTTGATGCCCTTCCCAGAAACATCCATGCGGCGCCGGGCGGTACGGTTTACGTTATCAATAACCAAATTAGAAAATTCCAAGGTTTTCTGGATAGTCGGATTCATGCAGATCGTAAGAAAAGATGGTGTACTCATACTAATTATTAGCTTATACTTTAACCAAGAAATTATACAAGAGATGATAGACAGAGAGGTTTTCATGAATGAAACAGGATATGTTCGTCCGAGTTGGGACGCCTATTTTATGGAAGTCTGCGACGCTATAGCAAAACGGGCTACCTGCGACCGCGGACGTTCAGGCTGTGTTATTGCCAAAGACAACCAAATCCTTGTAACCGGCTATGTAGGCGCCCCTTCAGGACTGCCCCATTGCGACGAGGCAGGGCATCAGCTTAAAAAGGTGCTTCACGAAGATGGAAACGTCACTACCCATTGTGTGAGAACGGTTCATGCGGAACAAAACGCTGTTTGTCAGGCCGCGAAACGAGGCATCGCCATAGCTGGAGCCACATTATACTGTCGGATGACTCCTTGCAGAACCTGCGCTATGCTTATCATCAACTGCGGTATAGTCCGGGTAGTCTGCCAGCGCCGGTATCATGATCCAGTGGATTCAGAAACTATGTTTCAAAAAGCCGGCATAACTCTTGAGTATATTTATAATGAAACCGAAATATATGATAAGCAATAGTAGGATTAGAGGTCTGGAGTATTATGGTCTATAGCAATGAGATATTTCAAGTAAATCTCTTCTAAGGTTTTCTTAGGTCCTAAAGCGGCGATGCGTTTACGAAAATTAGCCGCGTC
This sequence comes from Treponema sp., assembly GCA_031280155.1. GTDB lineage: Bacteria > Spirochaetota > Spirochaetia > Treponematales > Breznakiellaceae > JAITHW01. Next base: position 2,483 of record JAITHD010000106.1, read on the forward strand.
CCGACGCTCAATAAAAAAATTGTAGATAACCCGCGGATCCTTGTCAGTATTCTCAACAAGCCCATACGCAGACCGTTCAAGGTACGAATGAATCTCGTCCCGTCCTACTGCGGATATGCCGAACCTGAGGAGCCACGCCCGGATCATACCGATTTCTTCATAAGAGAGACCGAATAGAAATTCTTCCAAAGCCCATTTAGTTTCATTATACTCAACCTCAGTTGTTAAAAAATGCTGCCAATGTTCATCCATGTCCATAGAAATCCGAATCAATTCACTGGTTCCTTCCATGGTTCCAAAACTGGGAGGCGTTTGATCCCGAATTATCCAAAGGGTCTCTAAGGCGTGGAGATGACGATTCCCTCTAGGATCTCTGCCGCTTTCCCATAACGCAATAAGATCATGGGCTAATCCGACTCTTACCTCCTGAGAAAACGAAGGATCTTCCAAACAGGAAAAATAGACCTCTTCAGCCATCAGGGTACAAATAATAGAAAAAAGAATCTTTCTCAAAGGAACATGAAATTGCTCTAAATCTTGTACCAAACGATAAAGCAGTGAAAAAGCATGAAATTTAGCAACCAGAAAACCCCGTACCGCTACAACCCGAGTTGGAATATGGAATAAATGAGAAACCGATGCAAAATTAGACAAGGCTTTAATTAAACTCTCTTCGTCCCGCCGTTCTCCTCGCAACATTTCGGAAGTTTTTACCGAAGGATACTGGGAAATCGCCTCCCCTAAACTCTGAAGACATCTAAACCGTTCTTGTACCAGTATATATTCTTCAGGATATTCGGGTTGAAGGTATGCCTTAATCTTTTCAACAATCTGCATTTCATTTTCTTTCAAAACAAGCAAAGGTGAAACACGCTTCGATACAGAAAGACACATACCTATAAGCCTATCCCGCTCACCAAGATAAATCAAGTAAAATTTTACATTCATTTCTTCCTGTATATACCCTTTATTACTTGTCTTTTGACTGCTCCTGTTCTACAAAAGCTAGATACTCCGGTTCCTCTATTATTTTCTTCATCCCATTCCTTGTATACTTCTATTGTTGGCAATTCAGCCTGCTTATAGTTGCTTTCAGGCAAGTATTTATCATATATTTTTTCCAAGTCTCTCCCAATATATTTTCAGATATTTTTCCGTTTGCTTCAAAAATTAACCATGCCTTTTCAGGATATTCATATACATCAAATCCCTGACTGTTTTCCCCATCATGTTTTATTCCAACCATATAATCATTACTTCCGTCTTGTCCAAATCCAATTTTTTCAAGTATTTTCCTTCATTATTATCAAAATTTTTTACCGCGCCCCACAGATGTGGCGCATTCTTTGGATATTTTCAGTTTTTATTCGCCTGACGGGTCTGTATCAGAAAGCGGTTAAGGCTCAGACCGGAATACGCGCTGTTCAGCCCAATCATGTCAGCCATTTTTTTAACCGTGATTTTTTTGCGTAATTCGCGGCTATACAGCGGGTTACCCGTCTTATAATTCAAAAAAAATGCTGTAAAATCAACAGCTTTTTTCAAATATGGGAGACCACAGGGAAAGACAGGCTGACGGATTTGCCTTTCAAATTGTTCAAGAAGAAAGAACTTGGGTTTATGCTCAACCTGTCGGCATTAGTTCTAGTTCAGTGAAACTGCTCTCAGAAAAAACTTAGCAACCCTTTTGACGCTGCGGGGTGTAACACGGAATTGCTGGGATTTCCTCTTGTAAAATTTCTCTAAAAACGGCATTATTTTGTAAGGAGCTATTATGGGAAAAGCAAAAGAAACGCTCTCTAAAACGGATCAACTTATTATTGATTCTTATAAAACAACTATGGAAGGGTTGGCTGTGTATTATGGCGAAGCCTTTGAGTTCGTGCTGCACGATTTAACTAATCTGGATCATTCTATTATCAAGATTCTCAATGGATTTCATTCAGACCGCGAAGAAGGAGCGCCGATTACGGATTTTGCCTTGTCTATGCTGGAAGAGATCAACAAAAATAATTCAGGTCCTTTCATCACCTACCTTTCCAAAAGCAAGTACGGCAAGCCGGTAAAATCTACTACTATTGTGATATTCGGAGAGCAGCATAAGGCAATCGGACTGCTCTGTATTAACCTCTATCTGGACAGTCCTATAATTTCCTTATTGAAACATTTTCCTATGACTCAGCCTGCGAATTTTATTTCTGAGAATTTTATCAATGATTCAAATGAATTGATTCAGCGGTCTCTGGAAAAAGTTAGAAATGAGGTGAATAAAGATGAACGGATTTCGATTTCCCAGAAAAACAAAGAAATCATTACCCTTTTGTACTATCAAGGTATTTTTAAACTGAAGAATTCAGTACAAATTATTGCGTCAGAATTAAAGGTTTCTAAAAATACAGTATACCTTCATATTAGATCTTTGGAAAAAAATTAAAAAAACTGATTTTTTTTCTTGACTAAATTATAGTTCAGTGATTTAATGAATTATACTAACAATTTAGTATAGGATATTAAAGGATATTATTATGAAGGTAATACAAACTAACGCGGCCCCTGCCGCT
>JAITHD010000025.1 GCA_031280155.1 Treponema sp.
GGCTTTCGGGACAGGGTTTCCATGGTTTGAATGAACCGCCGCTCAAGCCGCTTGGAATTGAAATCCAGCCCCGTAAACTCCGCTCCCATCGGTAATCCCGTCTTTCCCGCCATTTCCCCTCCCAGCGTGTTGACTGTTACCGGATTATAGCAGATTTGCAAAAATTGTGGGTCAAGTTTTAACCTAAAGGCAGGGATTTTACAGCGGAACAAAAAAGTTTTGTAATAACATCCTTGACCAGGCTGGTTGCTTTGTGGTATACTAAAAAAGTCGAATAGACCTACCCACACAACCTGGGGAAGTAACGTCTATGGATATGGAGGCTCCGGCTCTTGGAAACAAGGGTGAAACCGCCGTAGAAAAACCTGCTTAGAAAAGAAAAAAGCGGGAAAGAAGTAGAACACTTGGGGAGTAAGCCGGGCAACCGGAACAAGCCCCAAGGCCTAGAAAAAACCTTTAGGCGGGGTAGCTGACCATAAGGATATAATACTAGGTAATCGCGCCCTGTTGGGGCGCGTGGACTGAAACAAGGAGTTTGTATGACGAGTTATACCGAATTAGGTCTAGTCAATACGAAAGAGTTGTTTAAGAAAGCGGTAAGCGGCGGTTACGCGATACCAGCTTATAATTTTAACAACCTAGAACAGTTGCAGGCTATTATTCAAGCCTGTGTAGAAACCAAGTCACCAGTGATCCTCCAAGTCTCTGCCGGCGCCCGGAAATATGCAAATCAGAATCTGCTCAAGAATATGGCTAAGGGCGCGGTGGAATATGCCCAAGAGCTTGGATATGCGATTCCCATTGTGCTGCATCTTGATCATGGGGATAGTTTTGAACTCTGTAAGGATTGTATTGAAACCGGTTTCTCATCGGTTATGATTGATGGTTCTCATCTTTCGTTTGAGGAAAATATTGCATTGACCAAAAAAGTCTGCGAATTCGCCCATTCTCGGAAGGATTATGTAACGGTCGAGGGTGAACTGGGAGTTCTTGCAGGGGTTGAAGACGATGTGTCTTCTGAACACAGCCATTACACCCAGCCGGAAGAAGTGCAGAAATTTTTGGATGGAACCGGGGTTGATTCGCTTGCTATTTCTATTGGTACCAGTCATGGCCGGGCGAAATTTAAACCAGAACAATGCACCAAAGACGCTAAAGGCGTTCTCATTCCGCCGCCCCTGCGGTTTGATATTTTGGAAGAGATTGAAAAAAAGATTCCTGGGTTTCCCATTGTGCTTCATGGTTCTTCGTCAGTGCCGGTTGAGTATGTCCAGCTCATCGAGAAATACGGGGGCAAACTTTCTGATTCTGTGGGTATTCCAGAAGAGCAGCTTCGACGCGCCGCCAAGAGCGCGGTATGCAAGATCAACATAGACTCTGACGGGCGTCTTGCGATGACCGCGCTGATCCGCAAGGTCTTTGCGGAAAAACCGGACGAATTTGATCCCCGCAAGTATCTGGGACCTGCCCGGGACGAGTTAAAGAAACTCTACGCTCACAAAAACCAGAATGTCCTTGGCTCTGCGGGAAAAGCCTAATCATAAGGTTTAGCCGTTATAGTATGGGGCTATGCCCCATACTGGTTTTCTTTTCGAGATTCTATCGCTAACTCACAGTTATTCTTTTGGTATTTTTAGATTATAATTCATCCCAAGCGAAACAAAGTACATCCCGTATATCCGTAGAATCGGTAAATAACATACAGAGCCGATCTACCCCTAAAGCCATACCCGCGCCTGGACAGAATCCCTGCTGCAACATAGCGAGGTATTGCTCGTCATACTGTACCAAAGGCAGTCCTACTGCTTTGCGGTGTGTATTAGCCCGGTCAAAAAAGTATCGCTGTATATCATAATCCAGGAGAAACGGAAACCCGTCTGCAATTTCAATGCCCCCGATAATTACCTCCGTTCTGGTTGTCCACTGTGCGTTAATGCCGGAATCTGCGGAAGAGGTCATCTGGGACGGCCACTTTTTGAGTAATACCGGAGCGTCAAAACCGATATGTTTAATCGCTTTATCTAACAGATCGGATAATAAAAGCGACGGTTCCTGCTGAAAAAGCGGGTCTATCTCTATATGACTTTGCTTTACTAACGAAAAGATATCGTTCATACGATAATTCTCAGGAATAACGATGCCGTAATGTCTATAAAACAAATCCTGAAACGTCATTTCCCGCCAGTTTTTATGTTCCAGAGTTATCTTAGCGTTTTGATATTCAAGATACGCTTTATCAGGATAAAGCGCTGCATGTATCGCGGTAACCATCGCGCTCAAGTCCTGCTCGATTGTTTCCAATGATTCCTGGGAACGGCCCCATTCCAGCATGGTAAATTCAGGATTATGAAAAGCATCAAATTCATATTCTCTGAAATTTTTAGTTAAGGTAAATACCCGCTCAAAGCCTCCGGCAATCATACGTTTTATATGATATTCGGTTGAAGCAGTCAAATATTTATCGTGTACTCTAAAAGATTGAATCCCCGCATCAGGAGTGGTGCCAGATACTAATAAAGGAATGTCTGCTTCAAAAAAGCAATGTTCTCTAAAATACTCCCGCAGGATTGCTAGGATGCGCTGACGTTTCAGTAGTTTTTCTTTCCTGCTTATACCGTTTTTGTCTTTCTCAGACCAGCGTTCTTTATCTCGTATATAGTCCAATTAAGGTCCCTTTTTTCTAAGAAAATATATTCTGTCTCCCTTAGAACATTCGGTATTTTTGATATTTCCTATTGGTTTCATACCGAACTGTTCAGCTACCCTCACGCCGTCATCGGAAACAGCAGCGCAAAAAAGCCCTTTGCAGGGTATATTGGACAGAACAAATGCATAATCTTTTATGAGGGTTCTTGAATAGCCGGTATGCGCCAAAAGAGGAGCGATACTGTAGTTGAATAAATAGAGATACGGCGTTCCAGCCGCCGCCGGCAGAAAAAATCTATTGGTTATGATAATATCTTTATTGTATTCCATCTGGGCGATATAATTAAACGTAGATGCTTCAACATAATACCACCCGGTATAGCCTACAGGGAATACAGCACCGCCAGCTCTGATCCACCAGACCGTAAAACCTTGGGGAAACTTATTTACAATATAGTATAAACGGGAAAAATCAACCTGATCTTCTTTTTTGGTATATGAGAGCAGATCCGCATAATATACCGAGAGCAGAAACTTTCTCCACCGCTGATTCGTTAGATACTCAAAACAAGCGCTCCTTGATGCAGGTACAGAAAACGTGGTTTTAAAAAACTCATGCTCAACTGTATTCAGACACAGTATATACTGGGCGGCGTTCTGTAACATAAGATCAGTCTTTTCTTGTATGCGATTGTCAAACATATCTGTAATAGCCTCTTCCCAGTCAGGACTTAGTTCCATTGTTATGTGTTCCAGCAACGCAGGACATCTATACATTCCACCAGGGCTTCAGATACGCTTTCAATCCGGTAGCCTCCTTCAAGAATCATAAACACTTTACCTTCACAGAATTCATCCGCCCAAGCGCAGATAATTTTTGTCATTACGCCGAAGTCTTGAGGGCTAAGGGACATGCCTCCTTCTAAATCGCCGGCAACCGCATCAAAACCAGAAGAAACACAGAGCAACTGGGGCTTATACGCTTTGAGCGCAGGATATATACGTGTATACATACAATCAAGATACTGGCTTCTGCCGCTCCCTGGAGGAAGCGGGATATTCAAAGTAAAACCCCTGCCTGTATAGCTGCCTATCTCGTCGGCGCCGCCGCTTTGACAAGGGAACAGATTTTCTTGATGCATATCAATAAAAAACACTTTATCAGTTTCTTCAAACAGTTCTTGAGTTCCATTGCCATGATGTACGTCCCAATCAATAATCGCAATTCTTTGCAGATTCAATAGTAACGCTTTCTGTACCGCTATCGCCATATTATTAACGATACAATACCCCATCCCCCGATTGTTACCCGCATGATGACCGGGAGGGCGAATCAACGCAAAACCTTTTGTATCGTTTCCGGTTAGAATGTATTCCATAAGTTCAAGACAAATCCCCGCAGCGGTCAGCACTCCTTCAAGACTGGATTCAGACATAACTGTTTCATAATCAAGATACGTTGTATCCTTGATGGAAAAAAGATAATCAATATACTGCCGGGAATGAACTGAATACAAGTCCTTTTTTGCGGCTTTGGGATCCCATACCGTTACAATCCCCTTGCCGAAACACCGCTCCAAATCTTCCCACATATAAACGATCCTATCAGGGTGTTCTGGATGTTTCGATGGAGGCTTATGTTTGGCAAGGGTCGGACTTGAAACGCATAGCATAACGTCTTTTTTTGCGTATTATACAGAATCTCTCAATCTGTTCCTGATTTTTTGTCTTTTGAACCAATAAGGGTAAGGGTCAAAGCTGATTGATAACGACATTCTGGATTAACAGGATTTATTAGCTTGCCGTTTGCATAAAACCCTACGCTGCCGGTTGAAAACTCTTTAGGCGTTGCATACAGTCTTCCCCATTCTTGATTGTTTTCTCCCAGTAGGATAACCTGAAGTACTTTAGGCGCTTTGTCATCACGAATTCCCATATATACCCTGCTTCTCTGTTATTTAGTTTTATATCAACTACTGGACGATGCTAGATTTGAACTAGCGACTTCTACCGTGTGAAGGTAGCACTCTCCCACTGAGTTAATCGTCCGTATACTTATTGATATTTCTATAATAGAGATATCTGTTGATTTTGTCAATACCTTGTCAGCTACCCCGCCTAAAGTTTTTTTCTAAGGCTTGGGGCTTGGGTCGGTTGTCCGGCTTGCTCCCCACAATTTCTACTTCCTTTCCGCTTTTCTTTTTTCTAAGCGGGTATTTCTACGGCGGTTTCACCCTTGTTGCCAAGAGCCTATCCATAGATGTTACTTCCCCAGGTTGTGTGGGTAGGTCTATTTGACTTTTTAAGTATACCACAAGGCAGACGGGGAGGTCAAGCATGGTGGTACAAAACGTTTTCGGTGCGCCTTATATCCCCAGCCCTAAAGTGCGGGGGTTTACGGCGAACCGGATAAACGTACTCTGTACGACACCTGCTAATTTTTTTACCGCTGTCCTGTATGAATTTTTATTTTCACTTTAAAAAAGCGAAAATAAAATCTTACTCAGTTTATAAATTTTTGCTTATTTCTTAAATATAGAACTTGACTAAAATAATGAAATTGTATAGTGTTCACTGGTGATTTACAAAGCATGAATTTTTTGTAGAATATATGTAAAAAATAAGCAGTCTTCTTAATGAGAGCAGACTTTAAATGATTGTAAATCATAATAATGATATAGGGGAGAACGGTTTTGTCAAGCCCTCTGGTGAGGTGTTTTTTCCAGATTAGAAATGGTTTGAAGAACTATAAGATTTTTCAGAATTAAGGATGAGTTATGAAAAAATTGTTTTTTATATTAGCCGGTTGCGTTTTGCTGGCAGAGGGCGTTGTTTTTGCCCAAGACAGCATGACAGACGATGAATATGTAAACGTCACGGCAGTCAAAAAGTCTTCTATGGACGTATATTTTGGGTTTCGTCTCGGATTAACCAAAAACCTCAATCCCAAAGAAGATGAAGGCCAGAACGGCAGCTTGAATATAAGCCCCGGCGTAGCTGTCGGTTACAGCTACTGGCTACAGGACATAACCAATCAGCTTTCTTTGGGTCCTGTCATCAGGGCGTCTATTGGATTTATCAATGAATTTGAATGGAATGGCGATACATTTACCTGGTCTGACGGAGGGGTCTTGTTAAATATTGATGGACTATTCGGTTATGGAATGAAATTTCAGATCATTGATCTTCTGGGGATTACCGCTAAAGCCGGCATTGCAATTAATGCTGATACCATTAATTATTCAGCTTCCAGCATAACCTGGCGGGGTCAAATAGTTGATTACTCATTAACATTCGCCGCGGTGATGGTAGGACTTGGGCTTGACGTTGGTATTCAGATAAGTCCTATAAAAAACCTGCCCTTGTATGCGGAACTCGGCGGGGGTTTTTCATTTAATTTTTTTGGGTATGATACTGGCACATACTCTATAACCAGACGCAGCGACGGTTATGTATATTATGACGAAACCATTGCCGGCAACTTTGAGGCTAAACGTTTTATTTCTATTGGCGCTCCGTATCTTGTAATAGGATACAAAATATAATAGATTATAGTGAGCAGGCGCTGTTTGCCGCTATTTCTAAGAATCATGAGAGGAAAAAAGCATGAAGAATGACAAACTGCGTATGTGGGTGTTATTGGGGATCGTATCTTTCTTTGCCGTTGGGTGCGCTGGTACGCCGGCGGTTGAAATCAAGGTGAATCGGGTTCCCGCGATGAATACTACCAGCATCCGGCGTATCGCGGTTCAGCCTTTTACCGCTTCCGACAATTCAGCGGCTCAAAAAAAGATGGCCTCAGTTATTACCACCGAAGTAACCCGCAGAATTCAAGAGACCAACTATTTTATTATGGTCGATTACAGCGAGGTTGAACGGCTTCAGAAAGCAGGGGAAAACATTGAAAATTATGTAGACGCCGTCTTTATCGGCGAGGTTGTTTCCCTGAAAACCGATGATTCTCAGCGTACGGTAGAGATGTATAACATTCTTACTCGGAGAAATGAACGGATCACCTATTACCGCCGCACAGCGGAACTGTCATTCAGCTATAACTTTAAACGGTCCAGAGACGGCAGTTTGGTAGGAGTAGTTACCAAACGGGGGATTGCCGAAGACGAACAAACGAGCTCCGGAGAACTTAAATCTGAAGACCAGCTTTTACAGATGATTGTTACCCATCGGCTGCAGATGCTCCCCCGGGAAGTCGCGCCCTGGACGGAAACAAAAAGCGTAAACCTGATGGGTCCCGGCAAACGGGCGAGTAAACCTACGGTAAAACGCATGAAAGAAGCCTTTGAATATGTTGAAGAGGGAAGCTATAACAGAGCTTTGGATATATACTTGGAAATTTACGCTGATACAGGCAGTTTTGAAGCAGGTTATAATGGGTCTCTTCTGTATGAAGCAAGAGGAGATATTGCCAGGGCCAAAGAAATCGCCCAGCAGCTTTACGACGAAACCGGTAATCCTCAAGCCCAAGAACGAATTGCCCAAATTGACAGGGTTATCGCTGAACAAGCAGCGGTTGAAGGGGTTTACAGCGATACCCGCAGTCAGATTGACAAGGTGATTGAGACGGTCATTCCTCTTGTTATCAATAATCTGCCGAAAAATCAGACTGTAGCGCTCCAGAATGTTTCAAATTCTGCGGATCGGAGTCTTGCGGATCGGGTGATTAACGAAATCTCATATACCTTGCGGGAAAAAAAGATTACCCTTGTAGATCGTAATAATCAGCAGATGCTTGACGCTGAACGCAGTCTGCAAAGTGATAACTGGGAAGAGTTTGATGATTTGACAATCGCCAGTTTCGGTCAGAAAGCAGGGGTTCAGGTTTTTGTGCTCGTAAGCATTACCGGTACCAGCAGCGCCCGAATGTTGCAGGTTCGTCTGCTTGACGTTGCGTCGGGAACCATCATCTATCAGACTCCGCCGTCTGAGGCGATGCAGTTGTAAACAGTGAATTTGCCGGATTTTTTGTTCGGTAAAAATAAGCAAACCAGCCTTTTTTACTATGAAAGGGTTGTATTTTTAAGGAGAGTTTTATGAAAAAACTACTTGGTGTAGTAACCGCAGTGGCGACGCTGCTGGTTGTAGGCTGTGCTTCGGCTCCGGCTTCTTCTGAAACGACGGCTTCGCCGGCGCCAGCGCAAAAGAAGGGAGGCCTTGGAGGAGTACCGGATTTTGTGAACGACGCGTTTCTTAATGCCTCAGAAGACGTTCTTGTCGGGATTGGCACATACAAAACCGGCGGGGATGCGTCGAAAATTTCCCATGGAAAGACAATGGCGGAAACTCGGGCTCGTGCGGACATTGCCCGTCAGCTTAACTCTATTATAAAAAATATGGTTACTGATTATACCGCTACCAGCGAGCTTGATCCGGAGGCGGCGGTTTCTTTTCAGGAGAGTATCACTCAGGCTCTTACTCAAGCCGAGTTGAGAGGTTCTAAAACAGTACAAATGCAGACTGATGATAACGGCGTTCTGTGGCTTGTTATGGAATACAGCAAGTCTGAAGCCGCTAAAGATTTTGACGCGGCTCAATCGGCGGCTAGACTTGCGGTTCCCGCGGCGGCGGCGTTTAACGCGCTCGACCGTATGGATACTGCCTTTAACAAGCAATCCGGCGGCGGTCCTGTACCGGTAGGAGACTAAATACAAGAGGTTCTTCCATAAAAATAGTACTGCGGGAGTGTTTTTTTAATGCTTTCCGCAGGTTTTTAGGTGTAAAAAGTGATAAAAAAACGAATAAGACGAGTAGTTATAAGCGTTATCTACGGGTTCTGGGTTGTAGTTGTTTTTATTTCCTATAAAAACGCTCTTTTTGCACAAGTAAATTCGCATGATAATGTAGCGAACCGCCCAATAGAGGAGGCGATTATCGGTGATCATTGGATCACCCGCCCTTCAAACGGTACTATTACGGTAATCGGCATTGCCGGCAGGAAACGCAGACAAGAGGAAGCCCTCGCCGAGGCTCTTGCGGATGCGGCGCGTAAAATAAGCCTGTATCACGGCGTGTACGGCGAGTCGGTTTCCGTATTAAACAACGGTTCCAATCTTCTGGAATATTTTGCGGATACCGCGTACCGTTTAGCAATACGCAATGAATCAGCAGTCTATATAGAATCTCTTGTCTTTGATAAAGAAACAGACGTACTGGAAAGAAACGGTTCTGTATATGTGCGGGCCCGTTATACAGGGGTTTCTGGGGTTCCGTTGTATAAGTCTGAATTAAAAGACGGAATGCCTCATTGGGTTGCTGAATATCAGGCGGAAATACCCGGATTTTTAGTGGGTATTGGAACATCAAAGAATAAGGGGTCTCCTCAAAAAACGTATCAGGCTTCTTATGAAAACGCTATTGTATCGCTGCTGCCTCAGTTGGCTACCCAAATGACCAGCTCTGTGGTAGATATCGAAGGCGGCGGTAAGATGACTCAAAATTTCGCGTTCAGTTACGGTCTTTTATCAAGAGTAATGATCTTAGAAACATGGTTTGATAAACGTAACGGCGCTATTTGGACATTGCTGGCGGCTAAGGCTGACTAGATAATCAAAACTTACTCTGCTTTTTAAGTAAGAAAATTAAGGAAGGATTATAATTTAAGTATGAAAAAGATAGTTTCTTTGGTATTGACAGCAGGATTTATCGCGGTTCTTTTTGTTTCCTGTGTTACTAAAAAAAAGAACCCCGACGACGGTTATGATAGATATGAACGGAATCGTAATGCGGCGGTAGATGCATCAGGACGCATGGATAACGCAATGAAATAATGTATAAGGAGTTTTATGTGAAAATAAAGGCTTGTTTTTTATTGGTCTCAGGGTTTATCGCGGCTCTTTCTGTTTCTTGCGCTACCCAGCAAAGCGGCGGCGCCAGTCAAGAGGGTACGGATAAACCTGAATGGGTGGACGCCCCTTCTTCTGTATATCCTGAAAAGGCATATATATCCGCAACCGGCGGCGGAAAAGATCGGGGGACCGCTGAAAACAACGCAAAAGCGGCGCTTGTTTCGTATTTCAAACAGTCTGTATCAAGCAAAATCAGCATCACCGATACTGAAAGGCAAAGCAATGGGCGTTCAGTTTCAAGCTCTTCGGATATGTCCCAATCTACCGAAGCCGTAGCCGCATTGGATACGCTTATCGGAGTTGAAATAAAGAACGTCTGGAACGACACCAAAACCAGAACCGGCTGGTGGGCGGTGGCGGTAATGGAAAAAGCCTCTGGACGGGAACGGTATACTGCGGAACTTGACAAAACCATAAGCGAAATCAATACGCTTATTGATATATCAAACGGCGTTTCCTTTGAGTCAATAGCAAAATGCCGGGCGGCTGTGCAGTTACTGCCCAAAGCTGAGGTCTCCGCTCTTGTGTTGAGTATGCTTGAGGGTCCGAATCGCCAGCCTGAAATAACCGCGCTTGCTTCAGAGGCGGCGGTGCGGTTAGAACAGGCAAAAGCCATTCCAATAGACGTACGGGTAACAGGAGATATAGACGGCAGGATCAAAGCGTCCTTTGCAAAAGCCTTTACTGATTTGGGGTTTCGTACAGGCAACCAAAATTCACGTTTTGCTCTTGAAGTTACGGTGAATATTAATCCGGCTGAAAAAAATACCTACTATAATACTCGTTACACCGTAGACGCGGTATTAAAAGATGCCGCAACCGGAGCCGAATTATTTACCTATAATATCGCTAACCGCGAGGCGCACCCTGCAAGTCAGGCGGAAGCGAATAATCGCGCTGTGCTTGGGGCTTTAAAAAAGATTGACCAAGAGTTTGCAGAGGTACTGCAAGGGTATCTTAATTCAAATTAAGTTTGAAGGAATAATATGAAAAGAATTATTATCGCCGGTTTGTTTATTGGGATGCCCCTTGTTTTTCTTGCGGCTCAACAGTCGATCACTGACGTTGTTGCTGATACTGTGAGTAATTATCTTTCACCCCTTGTCGGCAAAGGGCAAGAAGGAGAAAAACTTATCATACTGCATTTTAAGTCTCCAACTGCGGCTTTGAACGACTGGGCTATTGACCGTTTTACTGAAATTTTTATAAGACGTACCGCAGCGGTTGAACGCCGTAATCGTCCTGTGTTTCTGAACGAGTTAAGCCGGCGGGTAAATGTTGAAATAGGCGACGCTGAAGCCGCGTCCTATGGCGCAAGAGTTGGAGTAAGCACGGTATTTACCGGCGGATTTACTCCAAGCGGACGGAACTGGGCCCTAGGAATCCGCGCAATAAACGTAGCCAGTAAAAGAATGATCTGGTCTAAAAACTATATCATACTACCGGGAGAAACATTCACCCGTCTCGCGACACCTTCGGTTGCCGCAGCGTCAGTTCAACCCGCGCAAACTGCGGCAACCGCTGCCGCGCCTGTGCCGGTACAGCCTGCGGGGGATCAAACTTCATTGTCCGGTCAATCCCGATCCGGACTGTACGGCGGCGGGACCTATCAGGGACAGAAAAACCTCTATGATGTGCTTGACTGGATAACCCTCAACGCTGCTCAAAACGGCGCTGTAAGAGGCTGGGAATAGAGAATCTGACCTCAAGGATCGGTGTTTATTCTGCGCCGGACTTTTTGGGGATCAGACCAAATACGTTATTTTTTCACCGAAGAATCGCTGATTACACTAATCGGCGATTCTTCGGTTTTTAGGATATGACAGCACTTTAGAAGGATTTTGGGATTTTGATAACGTTTGTCGAAAAGCAAGCGTTTTTTATCCCTATTTCTAGAGTGAGCGCTATAAAGGAGCAGCCATGACGGGATCGGATAATCCCATACGACGGGTATATGTAGAAAAAAAAGCGGGCTTTCAGGATAAAGCCCGGCGTCTGCAAAGGGAACTTATTGGTTTTCTGGCGAATGAGTATCCTGAATTAGGTTCTTTGCGGCGAATCCGAATCCTTCACCGTTACGATGCGGCGCATCTGACCGAAGAG
>JAITHD010000081.1 GCA_031280155.1 Treponema sp.
CTTCGGCAGCTTATTGAAAATGATTATAAGGTTGAAGGACGTTTGCGGACCGAGATAGCCCTCAATATCAAACGCCTCATGGATATCGGCTGTTACCGGGGGCTTCGGCATCGCAAAGGATTGCCTTTACGGGGACAGCGTACCAGAACCAACGCCCGTACTCGAAAGGGTAAGAAAAAAACCGTTGCCGGAAAGAAGAAGTAAGCGGAGGAGAGAGTGGCGGCAAATACAAAGAAGCGGAAAGAGAAAAAATCCGTTTATGAAGGGAACGTATATATTCAAGCTACGTTCAATAACACGATTGTGACCATTACCGATATTATGGGCAATACAGTTTCCTGGGCTAGTTCAGGAGGACTGCAATTTAGGGGAGCAAAGAAATCAACTCCCTTTGCGGCGCAGACCGTAACTGAAGCTGCGGCGCAGAAAGCTATGCAGGTAGGGCTTCGGGAAGTGCATGTCTATGTGAAAGGACCGGGTATTGGGCGGGAGTCGGCGGTTCGCCAGCTTGGAGTTTTAGGTATCAAGGTAAAGTCGATCAATGATGTTCCTCCAATTCCGCACAATGGGTGCAGGCCCCGCAAAACTAGGCGTATCTAAGGGAGAGGAAGAAAATGGCGCGATATACGGGACCTGTTTGTCGATTATGCCGGACCGAGCAGAAAAAGCTGCTCCTCAAAGGCGGACGTTGTAAGAGCGATAAATGTCCGATTAATAAAAAACATCCCGCTCCGGGGAAAGACCCTAAAGCGAGACCGGGTAAACGGTCGGATTATGGTATCCAGCTTCGGGAAAAACAAAAACTTCGGAGAATATATGGAATGCAGGAAAAGCAGTTCGTTTTATTCTTTGAACGGGCTTTGCGTATGCCCGGCATTACCGGTGAAAATCTCTTCATACTGTTGGAACGGCGGCTGGATAACGTCGTATACCGTCTGCGGTTTGCGGTGAGCCGAAGTCAAGCCCGGCAGCTTGTATTGCATGGACATGTACTGGTGAACGGGAGTCGGGTTAACGTGCCTTCTTATTTGGTGCGTCCCGAAGATGTAATAGAAATTGGCGAATCCGGAAAGAGTCTGGTCATAATCAAGGATGCCTTAAAAGAATTTGGTAAATCCGGAATCATGCCCTGGCTACAGATGGATCCTGACGTTATGAAAGGAACGTTCCTTGCCGCGCCTCGGCGCAGTGATATAATCGACCTTACAGACATCAAAGAGCAGATGATTGTCGAATATTATTCTAAATAAGGAGACTCCATGGCCCGTAAGAATCTTCTAAAAGGGATCAAACGTCCGAAAGGTATCACTTTTGAACATGGTGAGCTCAAGTCAAACTATGGCAAGTTTATTGCCGCGCCTTTTGAACCTGGATTCGGGACGACCATTGGCAATACTCTGCGGAGGGTGCTCCTTTCTTCGATCCAAGGATATGCGATTACCGCGATTAAGATCACTTCCTACGACGGCGACGGGGTCGCCCACATGGTTTCAAGCGAATTTGAGACTATACCGAATATTGTGGAGGATACGCTTGAGGTTATAAACAATCTCAAACAAATTCGGCTCAGGATTCCCTCTGACGTGGATCAGGATATCCTGATCTATGAATGGTCCGGCAAGCGGGAAGTGAAAAGCGACGATTTTGAGCGGATCGGGCAGGTGGAAATCATGAGCACCGGCCAGCATATTATGACCCTCATGGATAACGCCCGTATTGAGTTTGAGATTCAGATCGATCTGGGGCGCGGGTATATTCCTTCGGAAGTAAACGAGCATTATATTGAGGTGATAGGAACGATTCCCCTGGACGCGATCTTTTCACCGGTAAAAAAAGTAAAGTATGTGGTGGAGCCTTGCAGAGTAGGGCAGCGCAGCGATTACGACAAACTGCTTCTGGAAGTATGGACTGACGGGACAATCAGACCTGACGACGCCTTAGCGGAGGCGGCGAAAATCCTGAAGGATCATTGTTCGGTTTTTATAAACTTTGATGAAAATAATCTAGGGGCTGATGAAAGCCTTGATGAAGACGACGAGCGGATTCGGCAGATTCTGAACACTCCGGTGGAAGAACTGGAATTATCAGTCCGTTCTTCAAATTGCCTTAAAAACGCGAATATTAAAACTATAGGGGAATTAACCCGGAAGACCGAGGATGATATTACTAAAACCCGTAATTTCGGAAAAAAATCCCTTCAAGAAATAAAGGAAAAACTCAAAGAGTGGAACTTGAGTCTAGGGATAACCGACCTCAGCGTCTTAAAAAACGCGGTAAGAATTACCCCTTCAAAGGAAATAGAAGATGAAGCATAAACGAGGTTTTAACCCTCTTGAACGAATGGCGGCTCACCGAAAAGCCCTTCATCGTAATATGGTGACCTCCTTGTTCAAATACGAGCGGATCCGGACTACCAAGGCTAAGGCTTTGGAAATTCGCCGGAGCGCTGAAAAGCTGATAACCCGCGCAAAGATTGATTCGGTTCATAACAGGCGGATTGTTTCCGGTCGTCTGTTTGATGAAGGTATTGTAGCGAAATTATTTACGGATATTGCTCCCCGTATGACAGAGCGTCCCGGGGGATATACCCGAATTCTTAAACTCGGCGAGCGAGCCGGGGACGCGGCGGAGATTGTTATCCTTGAATTGGTCGATTATAAGCTAAAAATAGAAGAAACCCCAGATAAGCAGGCTAAGAAAGCCGCTAAAAAAGAAAAGGTACAGACTGGGACAACCGGGTAAACAATATAAAGGGAGAACTACATAATGTCTAAGGCGCACAGAGGAAAGGGAATTCGAGAATTATTTTCTCACGGACGAGGGGAATGTCCGGTTTGTAAACGGACTAATGTAAAAGTCTTGTACGAACAGGAGTCCGGAGAAACTAAAGTAAAAGTCTGCAAGGTCTGTAAAGCCGCTATCAAACATGGCAAAAAAAGTTTGGTTTAGCTACAGAAGTTTCTAATTCAGCGGAGAGAAGATTACATTTCCGAATTAAGCCGGTATTACTCACTATAGATTTTTGGAGTGTTTCTGCTCATTACTTTCTTTACCGGTATGTCCTGTAGAATATACCGGTTTTTATCGGGTTAATAATGAGCCGCCGCGTATTCTACCCAGCCTCCGGCTTCCACCAAGGCGCGTTCAAAATCTTTGAGCGTAAATCCTATGGTTTTTTCTATATCTCCGGCTTTGAAAGCGAGGAGACTATTGTCGATATCCACGGAAATAATTGTTTCAGTTCCGGAAAATTCTCTGAATAATTCATCTAGGGTTGAGGCCGGAAGCTCTAGGGCAAGCATACCGCAGTTGTACATATTTTGCCTGAAGATCCGGGCAAAACTTTCAGCGATCACGATATTGATGCCGTTTACCTCAAAAACCCAGGGCGCGTGTTCCCGGGAACTGCCGCACCCGAAATTCGATCGGGAAACAATAGCGCCTTTTCCAACCGCCTTTTTAGGATTAAAATCTTTGAGTTTCAAATCTTCTAATAGATACGGCTTTAAGGCGTCCTTGGAATTCTCGGTCAAATATTTTGCCGGAATAATTTCATCAGTGTTGATATCGTTTCGATCCAAAAACAACACAGACCCGCCGAATGTTTTCATTGCTATACTCCTTATAACCAGCGTTTATTATCAACTTCTGTTAAGCTACATCGGCTGCGAGGCTGCCCGCTAGTGCAGTAGCCGCCGCGGAGGCGGGACTCATCAAATGCACCATGCCTCCCTTGCCCATACGTCCATAAAAATTGCGGTTTGTCGTTGAAGCACAGACTTCCCCTTCAGCCAGAACGCCGTTGGACATCCCAAGACAAGCGCCGCAGGTAGGATTGGTAATACAAAAGCCGGCTTCTAAAAAGGTCGCTATCAGCCCTTCCTTCAAAGCCCGTGCATAAACCTCTGGAGTAGCCGGAGAAACAATGGCTCTAAGGGTTGGAGCGATTTTCCTGCCTTTCAATACGGCGGCGGCTTCACGCAGGTCTTCAATCCGTCCATTGGTGCAAGACCCTATGTATACTTGATCCACCGGCGTTCCCCGCAATTCCCTGATAGGTTTCACCTGATCCGGCTTGTATGCCACGGTTGTTAAGGGTTCTAAACGAGAACAATCGACAGTTACGGTATCAACATACACCGCATCGTCGTCGCTCCGCC
>JAITHD010000083.1 GCA_031280155.1 Treponema sp.
CGTGTTCGATTCTTGTCTACGCGGATTCTTTGCTGCGTTTCGGCGTGGCGGCGTGGCGGCGTGGCGGCGTGGCGGCGTGGCGGCGTGGCGGCGTGGCGGCGTGGCGGCGTGGCGGCGTGGCGGCGTGGCGGCGTGGCGGCGTGGCGGCGTTCTAGGCGAAGTCCGCCCTGAAAAGAAGATTACCGGTAATAACAAAAAAGTATCGTACCATTTCATAATAAAACCTAATAGTTATAACTATATACCGCTAATAGATTTTTTTCAAGAAATTATAGGAGAAAAAAGAAAATTTTAAAAAGCAAGGCTATAGGAGCGATCTGCAAGAATAGTATCCCCTACTGTTTTGCAAATCGCCAGCCTATCAGCAGTCAGCTGCCCCCTGCCTAAAGACAGGGGTTTTACGGCGAACCCGATAATTTATACGTCCAGCAGCTTGGACAGCGCCGGGTCCGTACAGGGCTGCCCGTTAAGTACCGCAACTAAACTGTCTAGTATCCCCGGGGTGATTGTCCCCCCGCTCATCATCATAAGGCTTCGCAAAGGCATCTCGTTGATCATTCTTTCCATCATAAGCCGAAGATCGTTGGTCTCCGCATTGCCGAAAGCCGCAGCCATTTGACGGGAAACCAAGGCGGACAGCTTTTTCCCTGCCTCTCCCCGGTCCCGCACTTCTTCCAGGGTGCTGTTAAGGTCAACCCGACCTTGAGGGTCCCGTTGAGCCGGAGGAAGTTTCCGCCCATAAAGGGCTTCAAAAGAGGAGTCTCCAACTGCCAGCTCTTTTACCTGCAAGTCAAAATATTCAGGAGAAGTCTTCCGCTGGTGCCGCAGCAACTGTTCGCAGCCGTCGCCGATTACCTGTACTGTACCTCGAAGACGTATGTCTCGGCTTGAAGCGCCTACGAGAATTTCGTATTCTCCGGATTCTACCGCCCAACCCGCTTTAGGTACGTTGTAGTAAGCAAAGGCATGAGTATTCAAGGTGATATTCAGGGTTTTGGTTTCACCGCTTTGCAGGAAAACCCTCTCAAAGCCTTTCAGCTCCTTGACTCCTCGGAAAATAGCGGTATTTTTCGGACTAACATAGACTTGAGCAATTTCCGCGCCCCCAACTTTGCCGGTATTCTTAATGCTGAAACTTACCTCAAGAGTATCCCCGGCTTTAAAGGAGGCGTCGCTTACCTCCATAGCTCCATACTCGAATTGGGTATAGGACAGTCCATAGCCGAAAGGATAAGCCACCGGTTTGTTTCCATGATCATAGTACCGATACCCTACGAAAATGCTTTCTCTATACTCAGCGCTTCGGGCTGTCCCCGGATAACAGCGGTGACAAGGGGTGTCTTCCAGCGCAAGAGGCCAGGTTTCCGCAAGTTTGCCGCTTGGGGAGGTCTTGCCCAGCAGTAAGTCTGCAGCAGCGCTGCCGGCCGCCTGCCCCCCAAGGTACATAACCAGAACAGCCTTGACCTCTTGGGCCCAAGGGATCAATACCGGCGCGCCAAGATGCAGCACTACCGAGGTATTTGGATTCACCTTGGCAACCGCCTGTATCAGTTGGTTATGGCTTTCAGGCATTGCAAGGGTAGTACGATCAAAGCCTTCGCTCTCATATTCGTCCGGGAGTCCCGCAAAAATGATCGCGTGATCCTTGCCTTTAGCGGCAGCGCAGGCTTCTTCAATCAGCTTCGGATCAGGAGCGGAATCCGGGGTGAGGGTATAACCCGGAGCGTACTCAAACGACACTCCCTCGGCTTTGAGGGCATCAACAGCGCTGTCAAGCTGAGTCGGGTTTATCTTGCTGCTCCCGGCTCCTTGGTAGCGAGGGATTTTCGCAAATGCCCCGATTACCGCAATCCCCTGCCCCTGTTTTATGGGCAGTAAATCCCCATTGTTTTTCAATAATACCGCTGATTCTCGAGCCGCTTTCCGGGCAAGCTCATGATGAGCCGCTTTGTCGTACCGATACCCTGCTTTACGGTTTTGCTGGGCATTGAGGATCAGTTCCACCAGTCTGAGGGCTGTTTTGTCTAATATCCCTTCGTCAAGAGAACCGTTTTTCACAGCTTCTACGATTTTTGCGTCATTAAAGCCTCCAGAACCGGGCATTTCCAGATCAAGACCAGCTTTGATGCCTTCAACCCGTTCGTTGACAGCGCCCCAGTCGGTCATTACCAATCCGGTAAACCCCCACTCATCCCGCAAGATATCCGTAAGCAGCTTCTTGTGTTCGCTTGCGTATAGACCGTTTACTTGATTATAGGAACACATAATCGTCCAAGGCTGCGCTTTCTTAACCGCTATTTCAAAACCAGTGAGATAGATTTCCCGAAGGGCCCGTTCATCAACCACAGAATTACAGGTAAACCGAGATTTTTCCTGATTATTCACAGCGTAATGTTTAAGAGATGTGCCGACGCCTGTGCTCTGCACCCCCTGAATCAAAGCGGCCGCAAGTTCTCCGGTAATATAAGGGTCTTCGCTGAAATATTCAAAGTTCCTGCCGCACAGCGGGCTTCGTTTGATATTCACCCCGGGTCCCAAAATAACCGAAACCTGCTCTTGCAGACACTCTTCTCCCATAGCTTGTCCTATTTGGTAAAGCAATTCCCGGCTGAAACTGCATACGCTCCCGGACGCCGCGGGAAAACAGGTTGCCGGTACGCTTCGGTTGATGCCTAACTGATCGCTGGATCCTTCCTGTTTCCGAAGTCCATGGGGTCCGTCAGTCACCATAATCGACGATAAGCCCAAGGGTTCCACGCTTTTAAGGGTCCAAAAATCCTTGCCTGAACACAGCGACGCTTTTTCTTCAAGGGTCAACTGAGATACGATTTCTTGTGCCGTCATACAGCCTCCTAAATGTATATTACTAATATTAATAGTATTAACTCCCTATTTTAATAGTCTTGACCACTTGCAGGACATAATCGCCGCTTTCCGGACGAGCCATAGTATCAAGGTCTGGGTCCCACGCCGTGTAGAGGGCTTCCACCCGCAAGGCTCCTGAAAAGTTCACTGGAACCACGATTTCAGTAGAAAACGGGTTTGGCGGTCCCTCCCCCAAGGTAAATGCGACTGCTTTCTGATCATTGATAAAGGCAAACGGCATATACGCGGCGTAAATTACCGGCGGAGTCTCGTCGGTGGATTCAAGATACAGATTAAAACGCTGGGGATTCCCCAGAGCTTCAAGGTTAATCGTAATATTCCGTCTTTCAAGAAACGTTACATAGTTTAATTTTACCTGTAGAATATTTTTGTCTTCCGAGATCCGTCTTACCGGCGGCATATATGCAATGGTTCTGAGCTTATGGGTATAAAAAGCAAGGGCCCCAAATACCAGAAACAGAACCGCCAAAACCGGAAAAAATCGGCGCCCTTTTCGGAGGAATATATTTTTTTCTTGTATAAGCGCGGTTCCCCGTTCAATCAGAAGGATAAACGGAAGGGTTATCACCGCGATATACAGGGTGCTGTCGATATTCCTAGAAAGAATGATTTCGGTCAGCCTTCCGGCAGAGAAAAGGAGTTTTTCCTTAATATATGAGGCATTGCTGTGGACTTGGAGCAGGTTAAAAAGGGGACCAATAGACTGGAAGGGAACCAGCAGGGCGCAGGCGTAAACCAAAGCCGGAATTGTTGTGACTGAACCAAACCAAGTAAACAGCAAAATCCAGATAAATAAAGGAACAAAGGTAATATCCAGAACCGCCGCGATAAACACTCCTACAACGACTAATATAACCGCCGCATTACCATAAAAAACCGCTTTTCTCGGTATTTTCAGCATATTCCAGAAAGAAAACAGCAAAGTAAGCAGAATCATCGCAATAATGATTTTGAATACCCCCCAGCCAAAGTCATTTCTAAGGGAAGCATTCTCGAATCCGCTGTTTGTCAGGTCCACAAGGGAACCCGCAATCTCAAGGGTCAGAACAAGGGAAACAAGAAATAAAGGGAACACCCACAGATAGGTGAAAAAAATTTGCCATTGCAGTATCAAGGTTTTACGACGAATTATCCCATAGATGAGGACTCCTATAAAAAAGAGGGTAATAACCAAGAAAAAAAGCTTGACTGTAGTAATTTCTGAAATAAAAAAATAATGCTCCCAGAACCGCAGGATCAGAAAATGATAATCAAGATTGTCTTGAGATATAGTAAGAGACCCCGCATAATCGGCGAATACCTCAGCGGCCCCTTCCGCTGAAATCCCAGAAAAAACTTCGTTCTTCAGGGTCTGAGGGCTGGTTTGGGAACCTGTTATATAGAGGGCTTTAAGTCCTCGTTCCTGAGCAAACTCCATGACCGGATGACCTTTCACGAGATTGAGTTTGTAGAGTTCATTGAACCAGACCGCCAAGGAAACAGGAATGTCCTGAGCTTTACAGAGGGTATACAGGGGTTTTAACACATTAAGCGGCGTGAGGCTTTTATTCGCCCCATGATGAATAAGAAGGGATTGAGGCGGGTCAGGCATATCAAGATACAGGAGTATGGTTTTTTCAGGCTCTTCCAAGGCATCATACAAGTCTTCCAGTCCTTTACGAGAACTTTTCCCCAGATCCTCAGGCAATGTTGAAACCTCATCTCCCAAAAATGCAACTAGAATATTCAAAGCCCTCTCTTTCTCCCGGACAGCTTCGATAAAAGCAAGACCAACCTCAAAACTAAAAGGCAGCCCCTCATCTTTAAGCAGGATTTCTCCTGGTTCAGCGCTGAAAAGAGGAATCCCTAATACCAGGGTATCCACAAGACCGGTTGATTCGGTTTCCGCCGACTGGGGCATAGCGATATACAGCGAAAAACCGAATCCCCCATATTCTGTAAACAGAGCGCGTTCTTCAAAAGGAATCTGCTGTTCTTTGAGTATACGGATCAAAACATTCCTCCGGGCGGCTTCTATAAGCGTAACCTGCTGCGCCTGAAGCCCAGCCGAACAAAGCAGCGCCCAGAGCAGTCCGACTAACCATAGTTCTCTCAGGATTATGGTACGTATACCTTTTTTGAAGGTCCCATAATCAATCTTTAGCATAATATAGTTATTATATTAGGATTCAGAGATTATGCAAATAGATTTCCGCCAATTTTCGGGCCCGCTTATCAATTTCCAGAACCGCTTCAAGCTCCATCTGTCCAGACCATTCCTGATCCAGCACAGATTTCACTATCCGAGGAATGTCAAGAAATCCAATCCGCTCTTTGAGAAAAGCCTCTACCGCGACTTCATTAGCAGCGTTATATGCTGTTGGATAGAGCAGACCCGCAGACAGGACTTGATACGCTAATGGAAGCATCGGAAACTTCTCTTTGTCGGGCTTTGTAAACGTTAAGGTAAGGGCGTCAAAATCAAGGCTATTATTAAAAGAAAAACTCCCAGGGTTCGGATAAAAAAGCGCATTCTGAAGGGGCAGCCGCATATCCGGCTGAGACATCTGCGCGTACACAGCTCCGTCATTGCAGCGAATCATAGCATGAACAATGCTTTGAGGGTGGACGACCACCTTGATTTTCTCTGGTTCCAGGTTAAAAAGCCGAGCCGCTTCAATTACCTCAAGCCCTTTATTTGCCATAGTAGCGGAATCAATGGTAATTTTTGGGCCCATGCTCCAAGTCGGGTGCGCGAGAGCTTCCCGAAAGTTTACTGACTTGAGCTGTTCAAGGGTATGATTTCTAAAGGGTCCTCCTGAAGCGGTTAAAAGAATCTCCCTAACCTGAGCTTTTCCGTGGGCTTCAAGAAGCGTAAAAATAGCGGCGTGTTCTGAATCCACTGGAATAATCCGGGAGTGTTTTTCAGCCATTAATGCGAAAACCAAGGGCGCCGCCATGACAAGCGTTTCTTTATTGGCAAGCCCTAAGTCCATTCCTGCCTTGAGAACCGCTATGGAAGGGACTAATCCCGCAGCCCCGGCAATCCCATTAACCCCAATAGCGGCGCCGCATTCATCAATAGCAGTAAGCAGCCCTTGGATACCGAAAAAATCAATCTCCCTAGCCCCGGATTCAGCGCCGGTTAGGGCTAATAGCGCATTAGGAAATTCTCTAGCAAGCCCAAGAAGCCCCGCCTGATCAGTATGACTGGAAAGAAGGGTTGCTTCAAAAATATCTTTATGCCGGCGAAGTACGTCAATCGTACTTTTTCCTATCGAACCAGTAGCCCCAAGAACAGCGACCTGTTTCTTCATACGATATTTTCGGCTGAAATCACGGTTTACTTAGGTTCTATGGTCTCAAGGGCTGAACCTAACATTTCCGCATAGTACCGGCGTTCAATGGCGTCTTCCTCAAGCCCAAGACGTCGGAGGAGTTCCAAAAGCCGGGAACGGCTGAGTCTCAGGGTCTCGGCGCGGTGGTTATCCGCGAGGATTTCCAGTTCCACAAACCACCCAAGCATCCCAATCTCCACAAGCTCTATCGTAATGCCCTGGTAATCCCACGCCCAGCCCTGTTTATGTTTTTTCATGCCTTGTGCAAGTCCAAGCCGTTTCAGTAACCCTTCAAAATTCTCGGCGTCAGATACCGAGAATTCGCGCTCATCATTTACTTCTATACCGTTCCGCCGGTCCTTGACTTTATACGTTACCCAGATAGTTGTTGTCCTCTTGCCCTGGGGGTCCATATCGGTTTCTTTGCGAATACGGACATCCGGGTTATAAGATTCTGAACTATACCAGTAGGCGTCTTCTTTTTCAAAAGACCCGTCAAAAACCGCAAGCGAAGCAATAACCTCTTTCAAGGCTTCGGGATCTTTGACCCGGGCCTTTAATTCAATTTCAGTAGTCATAGTAAAACCATAGCGTCAGCTCCCCCGCCTTTAGGCGTGGACTTGGGGCTTATGCCGGCTGTCCGGCTTGCTCCCCACAATTTCTACTTCCTTCCCGCTTTTCTTTTTTCTTTTTTCTAAGCGGATTTTTCTACAGCGGTTTCACCCTTGCTGCCAAGAGCCGGAGCCGCCATATCCATAGACGTTACGTTCCCACGCCGCCTGAGTAGGTCTATTTGACTTTTTTAGTATACAGCAAGATAGACAGGAGGTCAAGCATGGTGTTGCAAAACCTTTTCGGTTTGTCTTATATCCCCCGCCTAAAGCCAGGGGTTTTACGGCAAACCGGATAATTCGTAGGTATTGGTTTATGTTTTATAATATAAAGGTTAGTAATTTATTATTATTATGATTTTTTTTGAAAAAAAAACACTTGTGAATTGATATGATAGTATTATATAGTTTCTTAGTAGCATAATAAAAAAAGGTGAAAATACCGATAAAGAAATATTATGAATCGTCGATATGGTATTTTAAAAACTTCTTTTTTATATATGCTGATACTGCTAATCAAAATGGCGATATGTATTGGTGCAGAAGAAACGATTCATATTGTTCAGAGGGGGGAAACGATATATTCGATATCCCGTTCCTATCGCGTTGACATAGAGGATCTTATGAAGTTTAATGGGGTAGCAGACCCCCAGAAACTTCAGGCTGGTCAGCGGCTTGCAATACCCGGAACGGGGGGGGCTAACATTGTTGAATACCGGGTTGCTAAAGGAGACACCCTCTATAGCATAGCGAGACATTATGAGATTACTTTGCAGACTCTGCGTAATGTTAATAATCTTTCAGAGACTTATATATTAAAAGAGGGAGATTTGCTGAAAATACCGTTTCCCGCTAAAGGGGCGGAAAAGCCGGCTTCTTCAGGGAGGACTGCGGCGAATCCTCCCCAGGGAGGAACCGCTCAAACCAGTACCCCGAGGGTCCGCAGCCCAGCGCCAAGCGCCCCGAGCAATCCCGGACCGGCTCCGAGTTCAAGTACAGGTACAAATGTCCGTACTATGCAGCCTAAACAGATGGACGCTTCTATACGCTGGCCTGTGTCTGCGAGAGAAGTTCTCTATATGACTGGAAAGCTCTACGGCGTAGCCTTATTGGGGGAAAAATCTGAAGCCGTGAGAAGTCTTACCCAGGGAATCGTCGTGTCTGCGGGTCCCTATCGGGGATTTGGGAGAGTAGCGATTGTCCAAGTAACCGGAGGGTATTTATATGTATATGGCGGTTGTGAAAGTTTATCGGTAAAAGAAGGCGATAGGGTAACCTCCGGTACCGAGCTGGGAAGGCTGGGGATCGACGCGGTGTCCAGAAAACCTCAGCTCTTTTTTCTTGTATATCGGAGCAATACCCCGATCGATCCGGCTAAAGCCCCTCGGGCATAATAAAAAAACGAATGGGTTTGACAGATAGATTTTCATATAGTATAATAGATACATATCAAAAATACAGGGCCTCAAGGGAGGTAGTATGTTAAAAACTAGGGTTTCTACAGAAGTAGAACGGGCAGGCAAAAAAAAAGAGGTAATGTTATATCCAATGAGTGATTCAGGTGCAGAAAAGACACATACAAAAAAGCGGACTCAACATTCTCGTGCCTCGAAGAGTCTCAGGAAATCGAGACTTTCTAAAGAAACGGATCCCTTAGCGTTGTATTTTAAGCAGATTTCAAAGTTCCCTCTTTTAACCGTAGAGGAAGAACAGGTTATCGGCGAAAAAATAGTGATGTTACGGCAGAAACTGCGGGAACTGGATCTGATGTACGAGGGTAAAGAGGAGGAAGCAGCCTATAAAAAAGAACGGACTATGCTTGATAGTTCGCTCCAGCTCTATAAGAACAAGATGATTAATGCTAATCTTAGGCTGGTAGTTTCTATAGCAAAAAATTATCAGCACCGTGGGTTATCCTTGTTGGATCTGATTGACGAGGGTAATATTGGGCTTATAGAGGCGGTAGAACGGTTTGATTATACCCGAGGCTGCCGTTTTTCTACCTATGGCACCTGGTGGATTCGGCAGGCTATCATCAAAAGTATCGCCGACAAAGGGCGGGTTATTCGCATACCTATACACATGCTGAATACTATAAAAAAATGTTATTTTGTTTCAAAGCAGCTTACCCAGGACCTGGGGCGGGATCCAAGCAATGAGGAACTCTCTGAATATCTTGGACTGCCCTTAGCGAAGGTGAAAGAGATCGTAAAACTCTCTCAGGAAACCACCAGTCTTGACACTATTGTGGACGACGGCAACCTGACGCGGCTTTCGGATCTTATCAAAGACGAAAATTTGGAAGAGCCTTTTGACATGGCTTTTTCTGTAACCCTCCAAGAAACTATGGAAGATATACTTTCGTATCTCTCGGAGCGGGAAATGCGGATCATGCAGCTCCGGTTCGGTTTAACCGGTGAAGGACCTTTAACCTTGGAAGAAACCGGTAAAATTCTAGGCATTACCCGTGAACGGGTTCGGCAAATTCAGGAAAAAGCGACCTTCAAGCTCCGGAACCTGAAAGAACTTCATGAACTAAATGAAAATCCCTAAAAGGACAAGGAGCCTTTTACGAGGCTCCTTTATCTCTTGCATCGTAATATCTTCCCTGAATCGCATCCAAGGAATTGATCCTGGTCATTAGCAAGGTTTCCATTGACTAATACCGCGGTGAAGCCTGTTCCAAACCGGCAGGGATCAAGATAGGTTGCGTGATTTTCGATCCGCTCCAGATCAAAAACAACTAGGTCTGCGTCATAGCCCTCTTTAATAAGCCCTTTATTCGGGACAGCAAAGACCTTTGCAGGACCTCCGGTTATCTTGTGAATCCCGGTTTCCAGAGGCAATACTTTTCTGTCTCGCACATATTCAGCTAATAGTTTAGGAAATGTGCCGTATTGCCGAGGATGGGGTTTTCCGCCGGCAGGATAGATCGAATCAGATATGATCACGCTTTCAGGATAGCCCATAATGGTTTCGATATCCTGCTCATGGGTAATAAAATCAACCATAGCGACATCACAGCCTTCGTCAACCAGCAGATCAAACGCAGCGTCAAAAGGATCACGATTCCGCTCTTCAGCGATTTCAGTTATTCGTTTTCCGATACAGCTTTGATTCTTTGGGGTCTGTACGGAACTGACCATGATATTTTCCCACCCCACCAGCTCGACTAGATTTTCAAACCGAGTCTGCGGAGCTTTAAGGATTTCAGTACATTCTCTGCGAAGCGTCGAATCCCTCAGTCTTTCGGCAGTCTTAGCAAGACCTCCTTCAAGGTATTCAGGCGGAAGGACTTGGACGAGTTGGGTTGAACCAGCAGTCCAAGGATATACATCGCAGGTTATCCTCAGTCCTCGTTCACGGGCTAGGTTAAGACTTGCGGTAGCTTTTTCCAGCAGATGCCCCCAGTTTTTCTGACCTACGCATTTATAATGGCTGACATGGAGCGGTATATGCAGTTCTTCGGCTAAAGCAATAACTTCAGCGAGAGATTCGACCAGCAGCGTGCCTTCCCCGCGAATATGAGCAACTAATGGAATGGTTCCGCCTCGTATAGGCTCCAGAACTTCAAGACATCCTTGGAAGTCATAGAGGTTTTCAGGAATATACACCAGCCCAAGAGATACCCCAAAGGCGCCGTTCTCAACCGCGTCTTCGAGATATCGATGAGCCTTCTGAATTTCCTCTTTTGAGAGTTTCCCTGACGCAAAACCTTTTACCGCCCTTCGGATTGCGCCGTTCCCGATGTGCATACCAAAATTGATAGGGAGTTTCTGGGTTTCCAGCAGTCCAAGATACGCTGAGAAGCAGTCAAATTCCTTGTCTCCCGGGACATTCCCAATAATGGGCTTCAAGAACTGCGTAATTTCAGCTCGACGGTCCGGAGGGCAGGGGACTATGCTCAAACCGCAATTTCCATTGATCGTAGTCGTAATTCCCTGCCGGATTTGCAGTTCTCCAAAATCAGGACTGAAAACCGCGGCGTCTTCATGCCGGTGAACGTCAATAAACCCCGGGGTTATATAGGCGTTATGAGCGTCAATTTGTTTTAAACTGGGACTTGCTATATTCTTGGCAATACTAACAATTTTACCCTGATCAATACCGATATCTCCGGCGTAGGGCTTTCCGCCGCTGCCGTCAACAATACATCCATTACGGATCACCAGATCAATCATACATCCTCCTTGCTCTCGGTGTATTTTTAGTATACCCTGTTGATGTATAAAGATATACTTACTTAAAGAAGGAAACATTATGGAACTTGCAAAAAAGATACCCCCAGGGATGTCAAAGCCTGACAGTTCAGAGCCTTACTCGCCAATACTGGAAATTACCTGTTCAAAACTCATTGTTATTTCTGGGCAGGTTGCGGAAGATCCGGAAGGAACCGTCTGTGGAGAAGATATACAAACTCAAACTCGACGGGCTCTTGAAAACTGCAAGCGTCAGTTAGCCCGGGCTGACTGTACTTTGGAGGATGTTTTCAAAGCAACTGTTTTTTTGAGCGATTTAGATGATTGGTCCGCAATGAACGAGGTATATGTTGCAATGATGCCGGTTCCCCGTCCGGTTCGTACTGCGATTCAGACCAGACTGCTTCCGGGTTTTCTCATTGAAATAGAGATGTGGGCGGCGAAGAAGTAGGGATCAGACCAGTCCAAGCAATATGCGGCTTGCATAAAGCGTCTTTTCCTGATATAATACCATCTATGGAAATAAATCAGGAATTTATTGACGGATTGAAAGTCAATGAAGTAGCACTTATGAAGCGCATTGCTGAAACCCTTAATATTACTATGGGGCAAGTTTCAGCGGTTATCAGCCTTTTTGGGGAGGGCAGCACCGTTCCATTCATCGCCCGTTATCGGAAAGAAAAGACCGGCAGTCTTGATGAGGTGCAGATTCGGGATATTGATCATCTGTTTACCAGCGGAAAGAATCTGGAGAATCGTCGAATTGAGATTGCTCAGGGGATTTTTAATCAAGGAAAACTTACAGAGCCGCTCTATGATATCATTATGAAGGCGGTCACCCTCACCGAGTTAGAAGATATTTACGCTCCTTATAAAAAGAAGAAAAAAACCCGTGGTATGATTGGTGTTGAAAAGGGGCTTGAGCCGTTGGCGGACGCTATGACCCGGCTTGAAGCCCAGACGTTACGAATTAAAGCCGCGGAATTTATTGTTGAACAGCCGGAACATCCGGAATTATCAGTTGCTACCGTAGACGACGCTTTACAGGGAGCAATGGACATCATTGCGGAACGGATTTCGTTAGATCCGGAGAATCGGAGCGGGATTAAAACTTTTTATCTTAAAGATGGACGCATCATTGTTAAAGGCATAGGCGACGAGTTAGTTAAGAAAACTTCCACCTATCAGATGTATTGGGATTATATCGAGAAGCTTTCGCTGATAAAGCCCCACAGGATTTTAGCTATTAATCGAGGTGAACGGGAAGGTTTATTGGAAACTACTATTGACGTAGATGAACTTGCCGCAGTGGAGTTGTTGCAAAAAAAGTATGTCATTCCCAATGAATATCATAAAACCGCTATTGAAGACGGACTCAAGCGCCTGTTATCTCCAGCGGTGATTCGGGAAATCCGGGGCGATCAGGGAGAAACCGCAGACGATCACGGCATATCGATATTTAGTCAGAATCTTAAAAACCTCCTCATGCAGCAGCCTATCAAGGGGACTCGAGTGATGGGCATTGATCCGGGTATCCGAACAGGAACCAAATGCGCGTGTTTAGACGATACTGGAAAATATCTGTATAATTTTGTTATCTATAACCAAAAGATTGAAGAAGCTAAACGGCTTATTTTAGAAGGGATCAAGCAGTATAATATCCAGCTTATTGCGCTGGGAAACGGTACTGGTTCCCGGGAAGTACAGGAGATTGTCAGTCAGGTTATCGCGGAAAACAATCTGGAAATCTTCTATACTGTAGTAGACGAAGACGGCGCGTCGGTTTATTCCGCCAGCGACATAGCCCGGGAAGAATTTCCCGATCTTGATTTAACTATTCGAGGGGCTATCTCTATAGGACGCCGGCTGCAAGACCCGCTTGCGGAATTGGTCAAAATCGAACCCAAATCTATGGGCGTAGGACTCTATCAGCATGACGTTAATCAGAAAAAACTTTCTGAAACCCTTGATGAAGTGGTGTCTTCGGTAGTGAACAATGTGGGAGTAAATCTTAATACCGCCAGCGTTTCACTGCTCCGGTATGTATCAGGGATCAATAATTCGCTTGCCAAAAAGATCGTGAAGTATCGGGAAGAAAAGGGCAGGATCAGCAGCCGGCAGGAATTGATTGAGATTCCGGGAATGGGACCAAAGACGTTTGAGCAGTGCGCGGGCTTTCTCAAGATCCCTGAAAGCCGGGAGCCTCTGGACAATACCTGGGTTCATCCTGAAAATTACGTTATTGCCCGGAGTATACAGGATGCCATAACCATTACCGGAAACCTGAGTTTTGAAAACGCACAGCTTCTTAAAGAAAACCATGGCGTTGGGGACACTACCATCAAAGACATTGTTGATGAGTTAAAAAAACCCAATCGGGACCCTCGGGAAGGATATCCTAAACCCCTCATGCAGAAAGGGGTTGTTGCCTTTGAGGACCTCCATGAAGGCATGATGATCACCGGAAAGATCAAGAATGTAGTTGATTTCGGCGCTTTTGTTGACGTAGGAATCAAGGAAACCGCGCTGATGCATATTTCAGAAATGAGCGATCGTTTTGTGAAAGACCCTTTGGAAACTTTGAAGGTAGGAGATATATTAGAATTTCGGGTAATCGGTTTAGATCAAGACCGCCGCCGGATTGCCCTTTCCCGGAAGCGTCAAAGTTTCCCTCAAACCATCAAGTCCGCTGATTCTTCATATATAGCCAATTCCATTTCAGTAGGCAATCCGAGACCTTCCAATGATATGCGGGAAGAAAAATTTCCGGGAAAAGAAAGAACTGTTTTTAAGGAACCAACGGAAATTAGGAAAAAAGTAGTAGTGGTTAAGAAGAACGAAGATGAAGATATTCCTAATGAATTAAAAAGCCGTAGTTTTCGGAGAGTTGCGCCGGAGGATCAATGGAATCGGTATATGCGGGCAAAACCCCAAGCTGAAGATGACGGTACGATGTACAATGCTTTTGCGGAAGCCTTTAAAAAGGCGGAGAAAAAGAAAGAAAAAAAACGTTAGTGATCATGATCGAAAATATTTTACGAATTTTTCATGATCGTTATGGACAAACAAAATTGAATGTGTTATATATTACAGTAGCACAGAAGAGATGCATCTTGTGCGAATGTACTATAGAGGAAGAGACTGGGAGATTACAGCCCTCTCATAACAGCTTTGTATAGTACCGATTTTTTATGTTCTTCGGTAAGAAGATTTTTTAAGACCACCTGTCGTGTTTAGGATGGCGTGGTTAATACAGTATCCGGTATATTCGGTTGATGATGTTTCGGCTCACAACAGGGTATCCGGTGATTATATATGCGCTCATGCTATGTATAACATAAAGAGTAAATTATACTTTTTTGTTTAGCTGCATTTTTATATAGCTTTTATGTTCTATTAATTTCAAACAAGATAAAGAAGAATATTATGACCCATACCGTATCGCTTATCGGGTGCGGCAGAATCAGTTTTAAACATATCGAAGCCTTTATTGAAAACTCTGATATAATGAAGATGTCCTCAGCCTGCGATCCGGTTATAACCCGGGCGGAAGAAAAAGCAAAAGAATATCAGACAAACGTTTCTTGTGCGGCAGTGAAGGTATATAGGGACTATCGAAAAATGCTTGAAGATAGTAAACCAGATATAGTTACCGTCGCGGCCGAGTCAGGAAAACATAAAACCATTGCTATAGATTGTCTCAATGCGGGATGTCATGTTATCTGTGAAAAACCAATGGCTCTATCTACACAGGATGCGGATGAAATGATTGAGGCTGCGCAAAGAAACAACCGAAAACTGGCGGTTTGTTTCCAAAACCGGTTTAATGGACCGATACAAAAACTGCGTTCAGCCCTTGAAGCGGGGCGGTTTGGAAAAATACTGCACGGTATGGCGCAAATCCGTTG
>JAITHD010000143.1 GCA_031280155.1 Treponema sp.
CGTACACGGTGGGGATAGAGGGGAATAACTGTCGGCTTCGGCTTCGGATCAGGTGGGCTTTCAGGCGAACTTGCTGCTTTTCCAAGAAGCTCTTCAATCATTGGAAAGCCTTCAATATGACCTTCCACTACATCAATTATGGTTTCGTTTGACCTTCATCATACTTTGTGGATCACCTCCAACCGTTGTAATTCTCCATGAAACTATCCTCCATAAAAGACTTTATTTATTATATCATTTATACAATATTTTGTCAACTATTTTTTAAACCAATTTCAAAAAAATTGTGCCTAACTTACAAATAACTGTATATTTTCTAAAGTTACGTTATACTAAAATTTATCCGGATTTCTGTATGTCTCGATTACTGCGTTCTACATATCATTTCCCACTTTAGAATAAAATGCGCTTAATTCTTGTATGGTCAGGTTATTAGAGTTACAATTATAAAAATATACTTTAAATATTGGAGGATTCCAAATGAAAAAATTAGCGGTTAATGATATTAACGCCTGTATGAATTGCCTTACCTGTGAAAACGCATGTGCGGCTGCTTTTTACAAAAAAGCAAACAACTATGAGCAGAATCTGACCTGTCTGCATGTAACAACAAAAGAGGGTAAGCTCAAGATCATTACCTGCGTCCAGTGTGGAAAATGCGCGAAAAGCTGCGAAGCCGGCGCTATCGCGCAGAACAAAGCAGGGGTTTATACGATTAACAAGGAAAAGTGTCAGAAATGCGGTAAATGCGTAGAAGCATGCCCTTTCAAGGTAATGGTTCAGGCTAAGGATAACCCTATCCCCAGCAAGTGTATCGCCTGCGGTATCTGCGCGAAAGCCTGTCCGCAAAATGTTCTTGGTATTAAAAGCGACGCCGCTTAACGGAAAAAGGGCATCATGTTGTAATACATAGACCATCCCGCATGGGGCGCGGACAGTACAGATGGCTTGACAGCTATTTTCACGCTCCCTTTGCGGAGTATTGCGACAAGGAAATAGGAAATCCTCCATTTCCTATTTGATGGTGTTTGATTTGAAAGCTGGTAAAGGGGAAAGAATTATATAACGATAGATCTCTATAAGGAGAAATTATAATGATTGCGGGAATTATCGGCGCTACCGGCTATGCGGGAGCTGAATTAGTCAGGCTTTTGTCAGGGCATCCTCATATTGAAGGATTGGCGCTTGCTTCAGTAAGTTTTGAGGGAGATCGTATTGAACGTATATACCCCAATTTTCTGGGAACCGTAAAAGCCGTTCTGGTAACACCAGAAGAAGCGATAGCCTCTGCAAGAGTAGTGTTTGCGGCGCTTCCCAATGGGGTAGGCGAACCTTTCGCCAAGACTTGTGTAGAAAAAGGCGTTCCTTTTATTGATTTGTCTGCGGATTTCCGGTTTGACGACGATGAAGCGACCTATACCGCATGGTACGGCAAGGCTTATGTATATCCTGAACTGCGGAAATATTCAGTATACGGTCTTCCTGAACTGAATCGAAAACAGATCAAAGAACTCGCCGCTTCAAAGCCGGTGATTATTGGAAATCCGGGCTGTTATCCCACTGGCGCTTCCCTTGGGGCGTATCCTGCATTAGCCAAGGGCATTGCGGGTACTGGAACCATTATTGTTGATTCAGCGTCTGGAATTACTGGAGGCGGACGGGAGCCGAGCAGGGCGTTTCATTATCCTGAATGTGCTGATTCAATGACTCCTTACAAAATAGGGGGGCATCGGCATACTCCTGAAATCAGTCGGAATTTCAACGTTATGTACAATACCAGGGCTGAAGCGGAAAAATCTGACCCCGGAATTCCGCCGATGATCTTTACTCCCCATTTAGCCCCTATGAATCGGGGAATCTTG
This sequence comes from Treponema sp., assembly GCA_031280155.1. Classification (GTDB taxonomy): domain Bacteria; phylum Spirochaetota; class Spirochaetia; order Treponematales; family Breznakiellaceae; genus JAITHW01. Next base: position 1,863 of record JAITHD010000143.1, read on the forward strand.
AGTACGATCTATATCCCCTTAGCCGATGCATGGAGGATTAAACCCGTTCATTCTGGAGCGCCTCGTCCGCCGGCTCAGGAAATTACTGAAAAAGCTCAGGAAATTCGGGATATCTACGCTGAATTTTATCGAAATGAACCTTTTGTACGGGTTTTGCCGTCGGATACTATCGCGGCTACAAGCCGAGTCAGACAGTCCAATTTCTGCGACATTTCAGTACACCTTGATCAGACTGGAACTACACTGATTCTTGCTGCGGCTATCGACAACATGGTAAAAGGCGCCGCAGGACAAGCGGTTCAAAATATGAATATTATCTTTGGATTTGAGGAAACCGCGGGACTTACCGCAATTCCCGCATCTTTTTAGGAGGATTCTATGAGAGAAATAACCGGCGGAGTCTGTGCGGCTCAAGGATTCAAAGCAGGCGGAATCTGGTGCGGTATCAAGGCTTCTTCCCGAAAACGAGACCTTGCTTTGATTTATTCGGATAAACCTTGTGTCGCGGCCGCCCTGTTTACTACTAACCGCGTTAAAGCCGCCAGCGTTCTGATAACTCAGGAACATATCGCTTACGGAAAGATTCGGGGGGTCATCGCTAATTCTGGAAACGCCAACGCCTGTACCGGCGCGGCAGGGCTTGCCGCGTCTCGAAGCATGGCTGAATTGGCAGCCCGAAAATTGCGGCTGTCTATAGAAGAAATCGGCGTAGCTTCTACAGGAGTTATTGGGGTTCCTCTGCCTGTAGAGGTCATTGAAGCGGGAATTGATTCCTTGATTGGGTCTCTCAGTTCCGATACAGCAGGACATGAAGCCGCCTTGGAAGCAATTATGACTACTGATACCCGAAAAAAAGACGCTTCTATCGAGGTTGACATCAATGGTACGCCGATACATATAGGATGCATGGTCAAGGGCTCCGGAATGATTCATCCCAACATGGCGACTATGCTTTGTTTTATCACAACCGACATATCTATTTCCAGGGAATTACTGGATAAGGCATTGCGCCAAGCTGTGAAGCGGTCTTTTAACCGAGTTACCGTAGACGGGGATACTTCCACGAATGATACGGTTCTGATCATGGCTAACGGAGCAGCGGAAAACCCGCCTATTGACGCAGAAGGACCTGGATTTCAGACCTTTGCGGCGGCTCTGGAAGTTCTTTGCATAAAACTTGCCCAAGCAATGGCTCGCGACGGCGAGGGGGCTACTAAGCTCGTTACCGTTGCTGTTCAGGGTGCCGCAGATGAAGATGCCGCAGCGGTTTTCGCAAAATCCGTTGCTTCCTCAAGTCTGGTAAAGGCTGCGTGTTTTGGCGCGGACGCTAACTGGGGACGGGTACTGTGTGCGCTGGGGTATGGAGGGATCGACTTTGACCCCCATGCTGTAGAGGTAACGTTTATGAGTAATGAAGGAAAGGTTACAGTATGCCGTAAAGGGACTTTGGTTTCTTTTTCGGAAGCTGAGGCTAAAAAAATACTTTCCGAAGAAGAAATCGAAATTCTCATTACTGTCGGGAATGGTCACGGACAAGCGTCTGTTTGGGGGTGCGATCTTACCTACGATTATGTCAAGATAAACGGAGACTACCGTTCATAGAGCCTGGAGCGATTTTATATTCAGCAGGGCTCGCTCCAGCCTTCTAAGAGCCGGATTTACCAGTACGGCTTCCAGCCTCGAATAACTCTGACTAAGGCTTCGGTGTAGAAATAGTCCCCAAAAGCGGTACATTCGTCTACCCCGCTTCCTTGAGGTTTACCGTAGACCCCATGAAGGAGAATGCCGTTTGATTGGGGCATTGCAAGGGTGGTATAGGATTTTGCCAAAGACCCAAGAATATGCAGCGCCCCTTGTTCAAAGAGCCGATGATCCGGATCAATCGCCGGTAACGCGGCGCTTAGTTCCAGCAGTCCGCAAGCGGCAATCGCCGCGGCGGAACTATCCCGTTCCTCAGGTCCGTCAACAAAGATCAAATCCCAATAGGCGACCAAATCCTCCGGCAGGCGGTTGAGGAAATACCGCGCAAGCCCTCGGGCGTTTTCCAGAAGTTGAGGGTCTCGATTATACCGGTATGAAAGGGCGTTTCCATAGATTCCCCAGGCTTGTCCTCGGGACCAGCAGGAATCATCTGAATAGCCTTGATGAGTAGTGCCTTTAAGAGGAGCGCCGGTTTCAGTATCAAAGAAAAAAGTATGAAATGAAGACCAATTATCTCGAATAAGATATTGATTCGCCGCTTTGATATGCCGTTCCGCAGCTTCCCGATAGTAAGGGTTGCGGGTTTCTTCAGATGCCCAATACAGGAGGGGAAGATTCATAGCGCAGTCAATGATAATGCGTCCCTGTTGAGCGGGATCCGTCAGGTTGCCCCAGGCTTGGATGATTCCGGCTTTTTCATAATATCTGATCATGAGGATATCCGCGGCTTTGAGCGCCGTGGCTCGGGCGAAACTGTTTCCCGTAAGCCGCCACGAGGCCACACAGGACAAGGTATAGAGGAAGCCTAGATCGTGGGTTTCAGTATGGCTTCGATTATCCAAACGGGCGCGAAAATCCGGGATACAAGCCTCTGCTGCTTCCCGGAACCCATTGTCTCCGGTAGATTCCCAGGCAAGCCACAGAAGCCCTGTCCAAAACGAGGCGGTCCAATCAACATTCGGAATTGCCGGATACACATTGCCTGTGCTTGCGGGCCCGGGATAACTCGCTCTAAACGTTGGAATATTGGTTTTAATTTTACCTACCGCATGGTTCAGCGCGGCGGTCCAAAACTGAGCCTCATATTCTGGGGTCTTGGAAAACAATGCGGACCGGGAAAGCCCTTCAATCGCAGAACGGGACATACAAATACTCCTTTATACATAATGCTTGTTAATTTCAGCATACGCTTATTTAGACCGGGAATTTTCCCGGCGTTTATTTAATTCCCGAAGGAATAAATCCTCGTCAAAAGGCACCGCGACAGTGGTATCCAGCCAAGAGGATAAATGCATCCCATTGGAAAGCATCAATCCTAAAATGCCCTCTTTACCGTCAGCGATCAGCGGTGAGCCTTGGAGAATATGCGCGGTAAAAGCCTTGAGGACTCCAACATGCTGCTCGTTTTTGCCGTCAGTTTCAATGATTTTTTCTGCGCATTGAGGCGGTCTATCAAAACCTCCTAAGGCGGTCTTACAGAAGGTACGCTCATTTTCCGCTAACAAGAACTGGGTCAAAGTATTATTCTCGCAGACTAATTTACCCATTTCCAAGGTGATTTCAAAACGATTCGTTCCGGGAGCGTCTGCGGTAGAGGTTATAAATGTGCCGGTAGCTCCATTAGGATATTCAAGGTAGGCGGTAACATCGTCTTCTACCTCGATATCGTGCCATTTCCCATTGTGACAGAAAGCTCTGATCTTGCTGGGCATTCCGCAGATCCATTGGAGCAGATCAAGCTGGTGAGGACACTGATTGAGCAATACGCCTCCGCCCTCTCCTGCCCAGGTAGCCCGCCATTTGCCTGAATTATAGTAGTTCTGGGTCCGGTACCAATCGGTAACGATCCAGCTTACCCGTTTAATCGCGCCCATACTCCCGCCGGCTACGATATCATGCATTGTTCGATAAAGGCAGTTAGTTCGCTGATTGAACATCATCCCAAAAACCTTTCCGCTTTTCTCCGCGGCGGCGTTCATTTCCCGAACCTCTTTGGTATAAACTCCGGCGGGTTTCTCGCATAAGACGTGAAGTCCTGCATTAAAAGCCTCTATTGCAAGCGCTGGATGTTCATAATGGGGAACCGCAATCAGAATGGCGTCGCAGGTCTTGCTGTGAATCAACGCTTTGCCGTTATCGAAAACCCTAACTTCTGAAGGCAGATTTTGTTCAGCCCACGTTCTTCGTTCTGGAATACCGTCCGCTACCGCCCCAAGCTCTAATTGAGGGATTTTACCTGCACTGATATTCATCGAATGAGAAGCCCCCATATTTCCGATACCGATAACCCCAATTTTTACTGTATCCATAGTCTTCACCTTTTTTGATCCTGAATTTAATTTTTATTTCAACAAATTGACAAAATATATCTTTCTAAATTATACTATATAAGTATAGTAAATACTATGCAGGAGGGAACTGAAATAATGAAAAAAAATATAGTAAGAATTATAGGTTTATTGGCTTGGTTTGTTCTGTTCGGGGCTTGTAACAATAAAAAGACCGATGCCCCCGCAACTGGGGCCGCCCCAACTGATCTGTATACGCCGGTAGGGGAATATCCAATAACTAAAGAACCGATAACTATGACCATGTTCGCCATGAGCGCTCCGAACGTCGTTGATTTACGAACCAATGATTTTACCCGTTATCTTGAACAAAAAACAAATATTAAATGGAATTTTGTAACCGCTCCGGATGATTCGGCAACGGAAAAGATGAATCTGCTCCTCAGCAGTAATGAATATCCTGATGTATTCATGTTCAGAACCCCGGATATTACCATGTACGGTATGAAAGAACATATTCTCATTCCCCTAGAAGACCTTATTCCTAAATATATGCCTAATTATTGGAAATTCATGCAGGAACGCCCGAATCTCTGGACTCAGCAGCGTCAAGCCGATGGACATATTTATGGAGTAGCGTCATTTAATGAGTGTTATCACTGTTCTCACTTTAATAAAATGTGGGTGAATATGGACTGGATCGAGCGGATCGGACAGGGAGTTCCGGCTACCACTGAAGAGTTCAAGGAGGTATGTAAACGGTTTCTCGAACTCAAGCCCGACGGCATAGCGGTAACGGGTTCCACCTCCGGCTGGGGAGAGCAGTTCATTGATTTTCTGACTGGTTCGTTCATCACCAATCCCAGCATTAGACCGATTAACGATAAACTGGCGGTCTCTCCCTCTGGCGAAGTGGTAACGATTGCCAACCAGCCCCAATATCGGGAGTCCCTGGGGTTTCTCCATGAATTGTACCAAATGGGCGCGATTTATGACGGCGGTTTTACCCAAAACTCCGATCAGTACCGCAGTCTGGTAAATCAGCCCGGGGCTCCGGTACTGTTTCTTGCGTCCGGCGCCATTGTCAATAGCGTTGACGCTGAGGTTAATCCTTCATTATACCGAGCGTATCGGGCGATTGCACCCCTCAAGGGTCCTGATGGAACTCAGATCAATACGAAATTTAAATATAACGATTTGCAGGAAAATAAGCTGGTCATCACTGATCGATGCAAGTATCCTGAAGCGGTGCTGCGGTGGGCGGATCATTTTTATACTATGGAAGGATATTTACAATATCAGTATGGACCCAATCTTGACGGTGCGGACTTTATTCTGAATCCTCCTGGGGAGGTTGGACTCAACGGAAAACCCGCGCTGTTCAAGGTGCTGAACCAGTACACCGCAGAACCCCAGAACCATGACTGGCAGGATATCGGGCTGATTTACGCTACCGCAGATATACGGCTTGGGGAAGCAACAGACCCTGCTATTGATATTACCGCCAGCGCAGGGCTTGAAAAACTGTTAGTCATTGAAACTGAAACGGTTTGCGAACCCTATACCCAGAGACCTACCGACTTTGACGTATTACCCTCTCGGCTTAAACTGACTTCCGAGGAAGCCGGTTCTATTCAGACTATTGGGGTTGAGCTGGTTAAATACATTTCAGAGAATACAGTGGCCTTTATCAACGGCACGAAAAATCTTGATACTGAGTGGGACTCGTATGTTGCGGGCTTTGACCGGATAGGACTGCCGGCGTATCTCAAGGTTAATCAGACCGCCTGGGACCGGCAGCAGGGTAAATAGGCGGTTCGTATCGATGAAAGCCCAGTTTAAGCCCCGAGTTCCGGCAGGGAGTTGGCAGTTTTGGCTCATTATCGCGTTCCCGCTGGCGTATATTCTCATCTTTAGCTATATTCCAATGACTGGTATGCTGATGGCGTTTAAGGATTACAGTCCCCGCCGGGGAATCTGGCAAAGCCCCTGGGTGGGTCTCAAATGGTTCGAGCAATTCTTAACCACTCCCTCAGGATTAACGGTCATTGGCAATACCCTGCGGCTTGGATTTTACAGTCTTCTTGCGGGGTTCCCAATCCCGATACTTCTCGCCATTGGACTGAATGAGATTCGTTCTCTAGGATTCAAAAAGTCAGTCCAGATGGTTACTTACGCTCCGTATTTTATTTCAGTGGTAGTCATGGTAGGGATGCTCATGCAGATTACAGACCTCCGAATGGGAATTCTCAACCGGTTTATTGTCCTTTTAGGGGGGCGGCCGGTTAATTTCTTTGGTCAGGCTTCTATTTTTCCTCACTTGTATGTATGGAGCGGGGTCTGGCAAACTATGGGCTATAGTTCTATTATTTATATCGCGGCCTTATCCGGGGTCAGTAAGGAGCTTCAGGAAGCCGCAATAGTTGACGGGGTTTCTCGGGTTCAGCGTATATGGTATGTTGATTTACCGACTATTCGTCCGACGATTATTATTTTGCTTATCTTTAACTGCGGCTCGATTATGAGCATTGGATTTGAAAAGGTCTACCTTATGCAGAATTCCATCAACATATCAACCGCGGAGGTTATATCTACGTTTGTATACAAAGTGGGCTTGCAAAATGCGAATTACAGTTTTTCCACCGCGGTAGGGCTTTTCAATTCGATAGTTGCGTTTGCGCTGATGATGATAGTGAACCAATTATCTAAAAAGCTCACCGATACCAGTGTTTGGTAAGGAGTTATGTATTGAGCGGTAAAGCAAAAAATACCTTGATCAGAGATACTCCGGGGGATACATTCTTTCTAATTTTTCTGTATATCATGCTTGGGTTTGTTCTGTTAATTGTTATTCTTCCGCTGCTTTTCATTGTATCCGCATCGTTTTCGGATCCTCAAGCGGTTATAACCGGGGAAGTGTGGTTTCTCCCAGTACGCCCCACGCTGCGAGGCTATCAGGCGGTATTTAAAAATCCTAAATTGATGGCTGGTTTTTATAATTCCTTTTATTATATGATTGTCGGGACTGTGGTGAACCTCATTATGACCCTCTTGTGCGCCTATCCGCTGACTCGCAAAGAATTTCCCGCTCGCAAGGTATTGTCGGTTATTATGGTGTTTACCATGTATTTTTCAGGAGGTATGGTTCCGACGTATATGGTGGTGAAAAAACTAGGTTTGATTGATACTCGGATGGCGATGATTATTCCGGTTGCTCTTAGTGTTTGGAATGTTATTCTGTGCCGTACCTATATCAGCTCCACTATTCCTGATACCCTTTATGAGTCGGCCACATTAGACGGGTGTTCACCGTTCCGGTTTATGATAAGTATCGTCGCTCCTTTGAGTACGCCGATTTTAGCGGTTTTGGCATTGTATTATGGGGTAGGGCATTGGAACACCTATTTTAATGCCTTGATCTACCTTAATAAAGCGGAACTTGCGCCTTTACAAATTGTACTGCGGGAAATTCTGGTATTAAGCAAAATCGATCCGATTATGATTACCGATGCCCGGGAACTTGCCGCTAAACAGGGTTTGACGGATTTATTGAAATATTCGGTTATTATTGTCGGTTCCGCACCGGTTATGGCGATTTATCCTTTTGTCCAGAAGTATTTTGTTAAAGGGGTTATGATTGGAGCGGTAAAAGGCTGAGGGTGTTTTTCTCATGTTTTGGTTCGCGGCATACTTAAACCTGTCTTAATTATCCGGTTCACTGTACAACACTGCTCTTATGCCTGGGGATATAAGGCGCAACAAAAACGTTTTGTAACAACAACATTGACCAACACAGCTGCTTTGTTGTATACTGAAAAAGTTGAATAGACCTACCCAGGCAGCCTGGGAACGTAACGTCTATGGATATGGCGGCTCTGGCTCTCGGTAAGGGGAGTGAAACCGCCATAGAAAAACCCGTTTAGAAAAAAGAAAAAAAGAAAAGAGCGGGAAGGAAGTAGAAAGACTGGGGAGTAAGCCGGGCAACCGGAACAAGCCCCAAGCCTCCGCTTTTAGGCGTGGGGTAGCTGACTTAGAGGTATGTATGCCTTATATTGCAATTAATACAGCCCAGGAGCTTTCCTTAGAACAGAAAGAGAAGATCAAGACCGAGCTTGGCAGACTGATCACCTTGATTCCTACTAAAACCGAGGCAGGGCTTATGGTAGATTTTTCCGGCAATCGCGGTTTGTACCGTGGGGGACAGGAAGTTCCGGGAGCTTTTATTGAGGTGCGGCTTTACACCAAAGCTGAAACAGAACCCAAAAAGCAGCTTACCAAGGCGATTTTCGACCTGCTGGCTGGGGAACTAGGATTTAAAAAAGAACAGATCTACCTGAATATCTTGGAATTGGAGAACTGGGGAACTAACGGCGAGTTGATATAACAAAGAGCGAACAAAAAAGAAGGCGGGAATTACGGGTATACCCTTCAAACAGACAAATTCCTGCCTCTCTACCTCGGTTTAACAAATTCCTGAGAAAAATTCTAATCTGGAGAAATCCTCTTGAAAAAATGGGCGAATTGGGCGTCGATGCCCGCGTCAACTGCGGATTTTATGTCTTGCTGTAATCTGATAAGCCAATACGTCAATACGTCGTCCTTATTTGGCTGCTCTTCAATATCAGGGTCAGGGACAAATAGCTGAAACACCTCAAGCCCCAGCACTTTTGCCAAAGTAACAAGGGTTCTATCGCTTATCCATGCTCGGCACCCTTCAATGCTATTGATCATTTGGACAGAAAGATCCGCTAATTCAGCAAGTTTTTCTTGAGAAATCCCCAGTTCTTTTCTTCGGGCTTTAATATTCGCAGATAATACTTTTCTTAATTGTACCGTGTTTATAATATGTATCCTTTATTACTTTTTATATTATCCAACAATAATAGGTGTTGACACTTATTATTGTTAGGTGATATATTGTACTTAATAATATTAGGTGTTTAACCTAACAATACTAGGTATTTATTCTTTTGCTATGATGGATTTTAAGAATAGATATCACCAGGAGACAGAACATGAAAAACAAACCATTGTTCACGGGAATATGCGGCATGATGCTGACATACGGGTTATTACTTGCCGGTTGCGGCAATCCGGCGGCGGAGGATACCGCTGAGAATAACCCGCCGGTTAATTCGCCTCACAATGCCGTCACGGTATATATGCAGAAACCTGCCGGCTGGTCTCAGGTATATGCGTATGTTTGGGACGATGCCGGCGCAGAGTACAGTGAAAGCGGCGCCGGTACGTTGCTGACCGACCAGAGCGGCGGTTATTATTCCTTTAGAGCGGATTCACCGGAATACGGCTATATCAACGTCCGGTTCAATGACGGCGGCTCTCAATCCACATTGGATATACTGGGAGTTGGGACCGACACCTATTACCAAAGTGCGGGAACCTATGGGGGCAGCCCTTCCAAGACGATCCTGCGAGCAGGTGAAACAGCGGCGGTTACGGCTCCCGATTTCAAGGCAAGCGCTGTAACAGATAGTACCGTAACCTTGACCTGGGATCCCATTCCCGGAATTGACGGATACATCTTGTATGACGAGTGGGTCGAATTTGACGAAAATGAAGAAGAAATTCCCAATTCTGAATATTGGCATTTCCAAAAGGCTTTTATACCCAGCGAAAAAAGCATTTTAGATGATAATTATGGGGAATATCTTGATCCTGAAGCTGTCTATACATGGAGACTGGTAGCTGTCAAGTATAAAGACAACGCCGACTTAAACAGTCTAGGCAGGGATAAAGACTCGGATTATCTCAAGGAAGATGATTACGCTCCATATTATCATGTGGTATATGATTTTGGGAAATTAGAAGTCGAAACCCGGGAAAGTTCCCTGTCAGCTCCTACAAACTTACGGGTAGCCGCTGTCGAGGCTGCCAGTGTTGAATTGGCTTGGAACGAGGTTCCCAACGCTGATTACTACATGGTGTGGTGGTGGAATGACGGCAGCGACGGACGAGACGAGGGATGGTATTACATCGAAGAAGCCTACGCCAATAAATATCTTGACAATAATGAGGAATTTATATTCCCTGATTCTACCTATAAGTATATGGTTGTGGCCCACAATAAGCAGACCTATAGTAAGGACTCTCAGGAGGTCTCGGTTCATACACTGCTGGACCAGGCGGGTTCTATACAAGGAATCAACCCTATTACCCGGGCCGCAGCGCCGGACAGCCCGTCAATAGTCCAAGCCGGTGCCAATCCCTTTGCGGCTAATCAGATAAATGTAAGCTGGTATTCTGTATCTGGAGCGACAAAGTATGAAATAGGCTTATTTACCTCCTCAGGGGCTTCAACACCGGTCAGCGGTACTAAAAAGACCGTCAGCGGCGCGTTTTCCGGTATGGTCTACTATACCTATACGTCAGTTCCTACTTCAAAGGGAGCATACTATGTTGGAGTAAAAGCGATCAACGGCAATAAATCTTCTGTTTGGCGATATACTTCCGCTGCGGTGTCTGCGTTCCCCAAGATCAGTATTCAGTCTGCTACTTCTAAAATCTCAGGCGGGTATAAGACGATAACCGTTAAGATGAACGCAAGCTGGAAGACCGGCGCAAGTTACAGCTATGAGGTAACGGTTACAGACCCCCAAGGCTATGGTGCGGGCTATACCTATACAAAGACGTTTTCTAATACGAATACCATTGCCATTCCCAATATTCCCAAGGGTCCAAAGTATACGGTAAGTATACGTCCCTCTACCAGCGGGGTGTATGGGAATACCTTGACTAAGTCAAACTTGTAAAAACCGTTCCAATTCGACGGGCGTTTTTGATTCAGCCGAATCAGGAACACCCGATTCTCTTTTATAACAAAGGAACATCATAGTATGAAACCATTATTCCGGGGAAAAATCTTTTTAATAGCCCTTATTGTTGGTATTCTGGGGATCAGGGTGTTCACAGGCTGGACGCTTCTGGGTCGAGCCATACCAAAAGAACCGTCAGTACAGAACAGTTATGAAAAACCGCCCTCTCGAACAAGCCGTAAAACAAGCCAGCGGTCGGTTCCGCCCATGAACCCTTAACTTTTCAAATTTGTCCAGGGATTACCGTGGCTATATCCATGAAAATCCGTGTAATCCCTGGACTTTTTTGTGATGCTTTGAATTGCTGTTCCCCCTCGTGTGGCTCTGAAGGCGGCTTTGAAACTCAATCAAAATCGCCTGAGTCTTTTGCCTTGTCGAATTGAATATTGATAGTGTGGATAACGTTGCCTTGCAGCGAGATAAGGCTTTGCAGAGGCGATTTATGGGGAGTTTCAGCGGGTTTCCCGCCCTCCGGCATCAAAATAAAGCAAAGAAAGATTTTATGAAATTCAAACGTTTAACCGTAACAAAGAGTGGAAGCGATTATGCGGATAAGCGCGGCTATTGACCAGTAATGAAATAATAGTAAATCTTATTTTTGAGGAAGCGGATTTAATAGAACAAATTAACGGGCCAAACAAAATTACTTTGGAATATTATCAGAAATTATTTATGCTGTTTTATATATTAAAAGATAAAATGGATACGCAAAAACATAATAGACTTGTTTAATAACCACTTAAACCATCTTATCATAATTTATAATACCACAAATCAAATCCATTCTCAGAGAATGACGATTACAGTAATGCCCCCGGTACGGATATGACATGC
>JAITHD010000156.1 GCA_031280155.1 Treponema sp.
GGTTACACCTTAAGGAGTGCGAGTTCCGGTACAATCACCGCAATGACGATTTGCTGAAACTTGTTACTAAAATATTCAAAAGATGATGGTCTAGAGCCAAAAAATAATATAGGTTTATATTTATTGACATTGGCAGGGAGAAAATTATGTATAAAGTGTTGAAAAAGGCTGGTTTTGAAGAAAAATTCTTTCACACGGGTGAAGTTATAATGAACTATGTTGTCGGCCCAGACAATGGAATACCTTTGGTTTTTATACCGGGACAGGCAATGACATGGGAGGAATACGTTTTAATAATGCCTAAACTGGTAAATAAATTTCAGGTATATGCTGTAAGTGTGCGCGGGCATGGCAAATCAAGCTGGACGCCTGGTAAATATACTTTTAATCAGTTGGGACAGGATATGACGGCATTTATCAACGGTGTAATAGGAAAACCGGCTATAATTGCAGGGAATTCATCGGGTGGAGTATTGACATCATGGCTGGCAGCAAATTCATCGGATTTGGTGAAAGCAATTATTCTTGAAGATCCTCCCTTGTTTCGTTGTGAATGGCCCGCCATAAAAAATACAGTTGTTTATGATATGTTTTTGGGATATTCAAAAATGGCTGTTGCTGGGGGTGGTGGTTATGCTGGATTTTTGCGTGAAAGTGTGGATAAAATGGCTAATATTGAAAAAGGTATAATGGATATGAAAATGCCGCCAAAATCTATTATGAAAATTTTTACATGGATTATCGCAATGAAGCAAGCTTTTTCACCTGGCAGTCCTGTTGACATAAGAATATTACCGTTGCCGGCCCGAATATTTATTAAAAGCAATTCACAGTTTGATGGAAATTTTTCCAGAGCATTTACGGAAGGTACTATGGGCATGGATTTTGATCATGCACAGACACTGTCAAAAATTATACAGCCTGTATTATTTTTACATTCAAATTGGGTTATGCACAACGGACGGCTCTTAGGCGCACTTGATGATAATGATGTTGAACGGATTAAAACACTTGTTAAAGGGCCATGGAAATATGTAAAAATGGAATGCGGACACGCAATAGCGATGGAGAAACCAACCGAAGAAGCCAATATAATAATAAATTGGGCTGACGAAAATATAAAATAATGGAGTACGCCCCTACGGCGCATAACAAGACTGTTTACGCTGCGCCCGCGGTAGCGGACTTTACCTCCATTCGGCTAGGTCAGTCGTTGCGGCTCCTTCCCACGCCTCCCTCCACCCACATTTTGCCAGCCCTGGTCTTTGCTTCGCAAAGCCCTTATCCGGTTATCTTTTAGCTTCAGAAATCCATTCCATGTCCATATCCAGAGGAAAAAGCGGACGCCGAACTTTTTGGTAGGGAATGGTTTCCAGCACCTCGTTAGAACAGCCTTTAGAAGTCGCCATGATAGCTCTAGCGGCGATGCTCCTGAAACAAGGTTCTAAATAGCCGAGTTTAACCGTCACAATGCAGTAATCCTCAGCTTTTACTCCCAGAGACGGCAGAAGTTCGGGGTCTCCAAACCCGATATGCTTTGAAGTGATGGTGAAAAGAATATTCCTGTAGGCAGCCAAGACCAGATCCGATTGGTAAGGTCCGTATTTCTGAACAATGTTTTTTACTGTGAGACGAAAGGGTATCTTTTTGCCGTTCACAGCGTCCCAGTTGCCTCCCAAGGTCGCGTCCACTGTAGCGCCGATTCCGGCTTTAATACATGCCGCCGCTGCGGGAGCGTCGTAGAAACCGCTGTACAACAGAGGCGTAGGGAGTTTCTCTATTGTGTCGATCATGCTGAGAATAGCCTCTAGCAGTTCTGTAGCATCTCCCGCCGCCCCAGCAGTGGGATTATCTCCAGAATCAGAAATAAAAACCGGTACCTCTTTACCTTCTAATACGGCTCGGCAGGCGGTCTTAATAGATGTAACTGAGTCGTAGTATTCGGTGCGGAAGGCAAAATCTCGCCGCCGATCCCAAAAAGCCGCGGCTAATTCCGCAGCGGACTTATCGGCGGTTTTTATCATATCCGGATCATCCCCCAAAACACTCACCAAAACAGAAACGCCGTTGTGTTCATTATCAGCCCAGGGAAAACCCAAAAGCAAAGACGCTGCCATAACCCCAGGATGTTTTTCAATCTCCCGACAGGACTCAAGCAGTGTCCGCATTGGTTCCGCTTCAGATTCAGACTTTTCTCCAGCAATTAACATAGGAATTCGCTGATATGCAGTGTAAAGCCGCTTCCCAGTACGGAGGGTCTGTAGGAGCATCCGGGCCGCCTGAGATCCGGTCTCAGCGCAATCAACATGAGGAGCGGTCTTGTAACCTGCAAAACCGTTTACTCCAGCTAACAGTTCCGGCGTGATGGTAGCGTGCATATCCAGGGCTGCGGTTATGACCGCAGCCGGCAGGATTTCCCGAATACTCCGGACCAGATCCTCTTCGGCGCAGCCTAACCCTTCTACCTTCATAGAACCATGCAGCGCGAGACACACCCCGTCAATGGTCCCCGCAGCCCGGGCTTCTTGAATACGGCAGATAAACTCATGTTTTGAGGCTCTGTAAAAATCCGCCGATACTACCCCGTTGGGAACCGCCCTAGCAAGGAGGAGGGGGATAAGCTCACAGCCTGCTTCCTGTAAGGCATCAATAATTCCTCGGGCGGAAGCTCCGGGGAAAAGTCCCGGTTTAAGCATATCCTCTCCGTGAAAAACAACAAAATCCTCTTGCCCAGTAATGATCGGGTTTAAGGTATTTGATTCATGGCTTATGCCGCCAATTACAATACGCATAATTTATTCCTTCAAGGCTCTTTTTCTGAAATCTTTTATATGTTGAGAATGAACACAGATGGCAACTACCCCCGCCTAAAGGTTTTTTCTAGGGCTTGGGGCTTGTTCCGGCTGCCCAGGTTGCTCCCCAAGATTTCTCCTTCGACGATATATGCCCTCCCTATAGGGAGCTTTTACAGTGGTTCCAACCCAGACTCCCCGGTCTTATGGTATCTCCATAGACGTTACGTTCCCAGGTTGCCTGGGTAGGTCTATTCAACATATTTAATATACCACAAGCCAGACAGGGAGGTCAAGCATGGTGCTGCAAAACCTTTTCGTTGCGCCTTATATCCCCAGCCCTAAAGGGTTTTTTCTAAAAAATTTTACGGCGGTTTTGATAAAAAGTCAATGCTCTTATGCTTATTTTTTAAAGTTCGGGTAAAACAGCGTATAACCTTATACAGACAGCGTATCAGAAGGACTTGCATGAAGGGCTTATATAGTCTTATAGTAGTAGTATGTCTAAACTTCCTTCAAAATTTGCCCATATTCAATCGTTTGCCGGATTTCCGGGACTTCAGGAAGCCGCCCGGATAGCTGTTGAAGTTTCTCTTAAAGTAAAGCCTCAAGAACAGGCGCTTATTATAAGCAATCCCGCGCCTGAAGTGGGGATGCTTGCAGGCGCATTGTATGACGCGGTTATTGACGCAGAAGGCTGCCCGGTACTGCTGTTCCAGCCAATAAAAACACAGCTCGATTTTGCGGAACCAGCGGTGATTGCCGCGTTTTCCGCAAAGCCCGCGGTATGTATTTCTTTAAGCGCGGAAAAAATGGGAAAAGACCCTCAGGGGATTAGCGCTCCCTATACCCATAAGAATATCCAATACGATCATGTTTTTCATCTGCAAATGTACGGCGAAAAGACCTGCCGGGGATTCTGGTCTCCCGCTACCACCGCGGAATCTTTTATTCGGACCGTTCCTATTGATTACAAGACCCTGAAACGCCGCTGCGCCGCGGTTAAGGCTGCGCTGGACGAAGCAGTCTCAGTACATATTACCGGTCCCGGCGGGACAGACCTACAGATTGGACTTAGGGGACGGCAAGGAAGAGCTGACGACGGGGATTTTTCCGAAGGGGGCAGAGGCGGAAATCTTCCGGCCGGAGAAACCTTCATCAGTCCTGAAAACAACACCGCTCAGGGAATTATTGTTTTTGACGGTTCTATCAGTTTGCATGATCAGGATATACTTATCCATAAGCCTATCCGCTGCGTAGTAGAAAAGGGCTTTGTTACGGATATACAAGGCGGTGAAGAAGCGGAGGCCTTGGCTGAAACGATTAGACTTGCTGAGACTAACGCCCGAAACCATGAAAAAAATCGAACCCTGCCTGCTGGAGCCGGAGCGGTGTACGCCAGAAACGCCCGGAATATCGGGGAACTCGGGATTGGACTTAATCCGGCGGCTCGCATCACCGGACACATGCTGGAAGACGAAAAAGCCTTTCACACCTGTCACTTCGCGGTGGGACTCAACTATGACGGCGACGCTCCCAGTCTTATCCACCTAGATGGGTTAGTGAAAAATCCTACGATTATTACCCGTAACGACCAGGGCAAAGAGGTCGTTATTGAAAAAGAAGGAATATATATCGAGGATTAAAACCAAACAAGGACAGCAGGCGGAAGATTATAGAAAATACTAAAAATCCTTGAAAACTAATTGACAACAATCTTTAAAATCCGCATTGTACCATTATAGTAATTATATTGAAGGGAGGTTGAAAAACCGGATTGAAAGGGAGCGACGTGGTCATCGAAGGGGTTTCTAAGTCTTTCGGGGACTTTAAGGTTTTGAATAACATTGGTCTTGGAATTCATAAGGGAGAATTTTTTTCTCTGCTAGGACCTTCAGGATGCGGTAAAACTACCCTCCTGCGTATCATTGCGGGGTTTGAAAACCCTGATGTTGGTAAAGTAACCTTTGACGGTACTGATATAGTGGGACTGCCTCCAGACCAGCGGCAGTCCAATACGGTTTTTCAGAATTACGCGCTTTTTCCGCACCTTTCGGTGTTTGAAAATGTTGCGTTTCCTTTGCGGCTCAAAAAAGTTTCTAAACCAGAAATTACCTTGAAAGTTTCTGAGTACCTGAAATTGGTACAGCTTGAAGGGCATGGGCAAAAAAAACCGAATCAGCTTTCCGGCGGACAAAAGCAGCGGGTGGCTATTGCCAGAGCGCTGATAAATGAGCCTCGGGTGCTGTTGCTGGACGAACCCCTTTCCGCGCTTGATGCTAAACTGCGGCAGCACATGCTTATTGAACTTGATCAGATTCATGACAAAATCGGTATTACGTTTATCTATGTTACCCACGACCAGCAAGAAGCCCTTTCGGTGTCGGATCGGATTGCGGTAATGAATCAAGGGGATCTCCTTCAGGTCGGGACTCCTCACGAGATATACGAGAGTCCGGCTACGGATTTTGTCGCCCGATTTATTGGGGAGACCAATCTCTTTGACGGGGCGGTTGCTTCAGCCACGCTGCTTAACAAGCCCCAACTGGAATTCATGGTGGAACTTGATATTCCAGAGCTGGGGAGAATCAAAGTTACCACAGTGGATGAGGTTACCCCCGGTCAGTCAGTGAGTTTTACCATTCGTCCTGAGAAGATTCTCATTTCCAAGGAAAAACCCGCAACCAAACGGGAAGATATCAATCTTTTTCAGGGGGTTGTAGACGAACCTATTTATTCAGGATTTCAAACTAAATTCTATGTGAAGGTTCGGGATAAGGTACTGGTAAGAGTGATAAAGCAGCACGCTAAATATTCTGACGAAGGACCTGATATTGTATGGAAGGATTCGGTTTTTCTTTCTTGGAGCGCTAATGACGGGTACATCGTCGAGGTTAAACCATCGTGAGATCTGGTCCCGGTAAGCGGAATTACGGACCCTTATATTCCGCGCCTATGGCTATCTGGTTCACTGTATTTTTTCTTGCGCCTATTGTTATTATTCTAGCTTACAGTTTTCTCAAAAAAGGGCTTTACGGCGGCGTAACCGGGGAATTTTCTCTGGAGGCTTACAGAAATTTAGGCAACCCCAATTTAATGATCATTACCCTCAGGACTATCATTACTTCGGTAATCGCTACGGTGATTACGATTCTTATCGCGATGCCCTGCGGTTATTTTATGGCTCGCAGCAGCAATCAGACTCCTTTGCTGCTGCTGATTATTATCCCTTTCTGGACTAATTTTCTCATTCGGGTTTTTGCGTGGATGAATATTCTGGGGAACAATGGGTTTCTCAATGAATTCCTCCTGCGGCTTGGACTTATCCAAGACTCTATTCACTTTCTGTACAACCAAAAAGCGGTAATTCTTGTGTTGGTCTATATGTACTTGCCCTATGCGATTCTGCCTCTTTTTTCCACTATTGATAAGTTCGATTTTTCTCTGCTTGAGGCTGCCCGGGATTTGGGGGCTACTCAGCCGCTGGCTATTTTCAAGATTCTGCTTCCCAACATCAGAAGCGGTCTGTTTACCGCGGTACTGTTTACGTTTATTCCTATCTTCGGCGCGTACGCGGTGCCGCTGCTGGTGGGAGGCAACTCGTATATGCTGGGTAATGTCATTGTGGATCAGCTTAATAAATCCCGAAACTGGCCCTTGGCATCGGCGATTTCTATGGTGCTGACGTTAATTACCACAGTAGGCGTCATGGTAATGATGAATATCCAGAAAAAAGACATTCAGCGTACCCATGATATAAAAGAAGGAAAGGGGGCGGGTCATTGAACATCAAAAATTTGGTTCATCAGTCTATTACGTCTATAAAACACAAGAGCCCAGCCGGCGAAGCCGCTCGGCACGCTAAACGGGCGTACCGTACTCGGTCTTCATTTTCGCTGATCGTATTTACCGCTACGGTGATTTTTCTCTTTACGCCTCTTTTTGTGTTGTTCCTCTATTCGTTCAATGGTTCTAAGGGCATGAATTGGTCTCACTTTTCTCTTGTATGGTACAGGGAACTGTTCTTTAACTCTCGGGACCTTTGGCATTCGTTCTGGAACAGCATCTTCATAGCTTTTTCCTCTGCCGCAACCGCTATGGTTCTCGGCACATTAGGGGCTATTGGGGTCAACTGGTATCGTTTCAAGCTGCGCAACTATATTCAAACCATCTCGTTTCTGCCGATGATCCTGCCGGAAATCATTATCGGGGTTTCTCTGTCGATTTTTTTTGCAGGGATCAAGCTGCAGCTTGGACTGATTACTATTTTCATCGCTCATACGACGTTTAATCTGCCTTTTGTATTTCTCATGGTCATGGCCCGGCTTGATGAGTTTGATTTTTCTATTATCGAAGCCGCTCAGGATTTAGGAGCCAATGAAATACAGACGCTATTGAAAGTGACGATTCCGATTTGTATGCCCGGTATTGTGTCGGGTTTTCTTACAGCGGTTACGATTAGCCTTGAAGACTTTGTTATTACCTATTTTGTTTCAGGGCAGGGGTCTTCGACGCTGCCGTTATATATTTACTCAGCGATTCGTTTCGGGATTTCTCCGGTTATCAACGCCCTTTCGGTGGTGATGATTCTGGGTACGGTCCTGCTGACCTATCTGCTGCGGAATTTCCTGAAATACATTGCGGCGAAGTAAGGGCTGAGAAACCCAAAATAATTTCACCGGCAGGGTTTACATCGATGAACAATTGGACACCTACACGGATAGGCAGCATTTGCAAGACGAATCAGCGCACCTATTCGGCAGCAGAGAAGTGGCCGTTCGTCAACTACTTGGATACGGGGAACATCACAGAAAGTCGTGTAAGCGAGATACAGCATATCGTCGTCGGGCAGAACGCCCTCCCAAGCCGAGCGCGCCGCAAAGTTGCCGTTGACGACATCATCTACTCGACCGTCCGCCCGAATCAGCGGCACTACGGCATCGTGCGAAATGTGTTGCCGAATATGCTTGTGTCCACAGGCTTTGCGGTTATCACGGTTGATAAGGAAAAAGCCGACAGTGACTTTCTCTATTATTACCTGACCCAGAACGACATTGTGGACAGCCTTCATGCCATTGGCGAGCAGAGCGTTTCGGCGTACCCGTCAATTAAGCCATCAGACATCGAGCGTGTGGAGGTACTGCTGCCTTCACTCCCGGAGCAGGTCGAGATTGGACGCACCCTTCGGGCATTGGACGACAAAATCGCTATCAACAGGGAGATAAACCATCATTTAGAGCTTATGGCGCAGGCGATTTTCAAGTCCTGGTTCGTGGACTTCGAGCCGTGGGGCGGCGAGATGCCGGTGGGGTGGCGGGAAGGTACGTTGGGGGATATTGCCAACGTCACTATGGGACAGTCGCCCGACGGTAAAAGCTACAACGAGGACGGCATCGGAACGGTCTTTTATCAAGGTCGTGCCGAGTTCGGTTCTCGTTTCCCAACTCGCCGCCTGTTTACTACGAAGCCTAATCGTATGGCAGTGAAAGGTGATATACTTATGAGTGTTCGCGCTCCAGTCGGTGACTTGAATGTTGCTTTTGAATCTTGCTGCCTCGGTCGAGGCTTGGCGGCGGTTCAAAGCAGAAGCGGCGCTCAGTCGTTCATCCTTTATACGATGTTTGCCCTCAAACAGACCTTGGATATGTTCAACGGTGAAGGTACAGTGTTTGGAGCTATCAATAAGACCGATATGGCAAACCTCCCTGTGCTTATTCCCACTGATGAGATTATTCGTCAGTTTGAAGAACTTGTACATCCAATGG
>JAITHD010000180.1 GCA_031280155.1 Treponema sp.
GGAGTCTTTGAAGTCAAGTCCACGAATGGAGATACCCATCTTGGAGGCGACGACTTTGACCGCCGGATTATGGAATGGCTCATCGCGGAATTCAAAAAGGATTCAGCCATTGATTTGGGGCAGGATCGGATGGCTTTGCAGCGCCTTCGGGAAGCCGCTGAAAAGGCTAAAATCGAGCTTTCCGCAATGCAGACTACGGAGATCAATCTTCCCTTTATTACCGCGGATCAGAGCGGTCCCAAACATCTGCAAAAGAGCCTTACCCGGGCGAAATTTGAACAGATGGTGTCAGACCTGCTTGAACGCTCTAAAGAGCCTTGCAAGAAAGCCCTTGCCGACGCGGGACTCACCGCAAACCAGATCGACGAAGTTATTTTAGTAGGAGGCTCTACCCGTATCCCTGCGGTCCAGCAGATCGTAAAAGATTTGTTCAAGAAAGAACCTAACAGGGGAGTCAATCCTGACGAAGCGGTGGCAATCGGCGCGGCTATTCAGGGCGGTATTCTTGGGGGAGATGTAAAAGACGTACTGCTTCTGGACGTAACGCCTCTCTCCCTGGGCATTGAAACCCTTGGGGGGGTTATGACCAAACTCATTCCCCGGAACACCACGATTCCCACTCGGAAAAGCCAAATTTTCTCTACCGCCGCTGATGGACAGACTGCGGTTTCCATTCAGGTTTTGCAGGGAGAGCGGGAAATGGCGAACCAAAACCGCACCTTGGGACGGTTTGATTTGGTAGGAATTCCGCCGGCCCCCCGAGGGGTTCCTCAAATCGAAGTTGCCTTTGACATTGACGCTAACGGCATTGTCCATGTATCCGCCAAGGACTTAGGAACCGGCAAGGAACAGAAAATCCGTATTGAGAGTTCTTCAGGGCTTTCAGACAGCGATATTGATCGTATGGTTAAGGAAGCGGAACTCCACGCTGAAGAAGATAAGCGGGAACGGGAAAAGGCTGAGGTCCGAAATGAAGCGGATACCATGATCTATAGTACCGAAAAGAACATCAAAGATCTGGGAGACAAGGTAAACGCCGCGGATAAGTCCAAAGCCGAGGAAGCTATTACGGATTTGCGCCGGGCTTTAGAAGGCGGAGATATTCAGACTATCAAAGATAAGACTGAAGCTCTGAAACAGATATCTTATAAGATTGCCGAAGAAGTCTATAAGCAGCAGTCTGCGGGGCAGCCGGGACAGGGACAGCCGGGTTCCGGCGAGACCGGCGGCGCGTCTCAGGACAGCGGCAATACTACAAAAGGCGCTGAAGACGTTGATTACGAAGTGGTTAACGGTAATAAATAATAAGAAAAGGGTGATATTGTGGCAAAACGTGATTACTATGAAGTACTAGGAATACGAAAAGACGCAAGTAAGGATGACATAAAAAAAGCATACCGTAAACTTGCCATCAAATATCACCCGGACAAGAATCCGGGAAATAAAGAGGCGGAAGAGCGGTTTAAGGAAGCGACTGAAGCCTACGAGATACTTTCGGATGATCAGAAAAAAGCCGCCTATGATCAGTTCGGTTTTGCCGGGGTTGAAGGCATGGGCGGGGGGCAGCAGGATTATTCATCAGCTTTTCGGGATTTTGGGGATCTGTTTGGAGATTTTTCCGGGATTTTCGATACCCTCTTTGGGGGCGGGTCTGGGGGACGCTATACTTCCAGCGGCAAATCCAGCGGCGCTCGGCGGGGAGCAAATCTTAGGTACGATATCGAAATACCTTTCAAGGACGCGGTATTCGGTTCAAAGGTAGAGATTCAGTATTCCCGCAGCGAAGCCTGTCCGGTGTGTAAAGGTTCAGGCGCGGCTGGCGGAACCAGCAAGAAAGTATGTTCTACCTGCGGGGGCGCAGGACAGGTGCGGCACAGTCAGGGCTTTTTCTCAGTGGCTTCTACGTGTCCTACCTGCGGAGGCGAAGGTTATAACATCGAACATCCTTGCAAGGAATGCGGCGGCGCAGGAACCCAGAAGAAACGGCAGAAGATCATTGTAACCATTCCATCAGGAGTGGAAAACGGGAGAAAAGTGATTATTCCCCAGCAGGGAGACACCGGGTTAGGAGGGGGTCCCGCAGGAGACCTGTATGTATTTATACGGATCCAGGCTCATGAATATTTTGAACGCCAAGACGCAGATCTGTTCTGCGCGGTGCCTATTTCGATAAGTCAAGCCGCCCTCGGAGCAGAGATTCACGTTGCGACCTTAGACGGCAAGACCGCTAAGGTTAAAATACCGCCGGGCAGCCAAAACGGTAAGCTAATCCCTATTCGGGACGAAGGGGTTCCTTCTGGAGGAAGGCGAGGCATTCTCTATATTAAGCTCATAGTTCAGGTTCCTACGAAACTGAGCAAGCGGGGCAAGGAGTTACTGGAGGAACTTTCCCGAATTGAAGGGGAAGAACATTCGCCTAAACCTATTCCTTTAAATGATCTTGCAGGACGCTAGTTTTAATTCGGAATATGACCCGCATATTCCGAATAACCTATCAATTCATCATGCTTCATTTTTTCTAAGATGTATGGAGTCTGTATATTGACTTGTTTGAGTTCTTTGTTTTATACTCTCTATTTAATTGAGTAAGGAGATTATTATCTTATGAAACGGACCTATCAACCTAGTAAAGTAAAGCGGAATCGGAAATTTGGATTTCGGGCGCGGATGAAGACCCGTGGAGGACGGCTGGTATTAAAGCGCCGCAGAGCCAAGGGACGGATTAAGCTGACGGTTGCGGACGAGAAAAAGCCCTATTAGGTGAAATCTTTCCCTGAAGAATCCCGGCGCTCTTTCCGGTTTAGACGGAAAGAGCGGCTCAAGAAAAGATCCGCAATTCGGGAAGTATTTAAGAAAGGTCGTCGTGTTACCTGTTTTGGCGCAAAGTTGTTTGTGTTAAAGAACGATCTGTCTTATAACCGGATTGGATTTACTTTTTGTCATAAATTTGGGAACGCGGCGGATCGGAATCGGGCTAGACGGCTTGGACGGGAAGCGTATCGGTATATGGGCTATGCTTTAGCCATAGGGTATGATATGGTATTATTGCTGTATCCGGGAGAAGATACGTTTTCAGCCCGGATGGAACAGTTACGATTATTGTTTTCTAAAGCCGGGTTATTATATGGAAATACGGTATGACGTTTATACAAAAAGGGATTCTTCTATCAATCCGGGCGTACCAGTATGGGATTTCACCTTATTTTCCCCGATGTTGCAGGTATACGCCTAGTTGTTCAGCCTATACATACCAAGCGGTAGAGAAATACGGTGTAGTTAAGGGATTGAGTTTAGGGGTTAAACGTATTTTGCGGTGTCACCCTTTTCATTCCGGGGGATATGATCCGGTACCTTAGTTTTTACAGAGGAGAGGGTAATCTTCTCTGAGGAGTTGCATGGAAAAGCGAACATTATTGGCCGTCGCACTTTCGGTCTTAGTTATAACAGGATATTGGGTTATTCAGAGTATGTTTTTTCCGATGCCGGAAGCGGTTCCTCCGGCGCCTACGGAACAATCGCCGGTAACCGGAACTTCCGGGGGACCCGCTCCCTCTGGGTCGCCTGTTTTGGAAACCCCTCTGGGGGAAAACCTTCAAGGAAGGGATATAGCTTTGAATTCAGAGCCGGTTTCTGAACAGAAGGTAATGATAGATACTCCGCTGCTTACTGTGGAACTTACCAACGCGGGAGGAGATATAGTTTCTTTTAAATTAAAGGAACATCAGGAGCAGGAAGATTTTGTTGAGATGATCCTATCCGGGGATCAGGAAGCTCATGCTTTTACTGTGGCTTTTGGTACTATGAATGTTCAGCCGGTTAGTTCTCATTTTTATGTCCGCCGTTTGTCTGACTATTCCGTTGAATTCTACCGTGATTTTGGGATGGGACAAACTGACGGAGTTTTTCGTCTCACTAAGCGGTATGACTTTAAGCCGGACGAATATATGTTTGAGCTTACCATAACCTTAGACGGAGGACATTCAGTAGGGTCCTTTGATTTTTCCGGGGTTGCCTATACCCTGGGTTTCGGTCCTCAGATTGGTCCGAAATTCGAGAAACTTGATCAGCGTTATGAGTATCGAAATTATTATACCTTTACGAATGGAAAACAGAAACAGGAAAAAGTAACTGAAAATACGCCGGTGTTGATCGTTAATCGACCGACTTGGGCGGCTATTGCGGGCAAATACTTTACATTTATTGCTATTTCTCATGTTTCCCAATACGATTTGACGTTTTCCGCCAAACCTGAACCAGGACTTTCCCTGGCTTCCCGGATGTATTTGACCAGACCTGCGGTTCATGGGCGGACTGAGGACACCTATCGTTTTTATCTGGGTCCTAAAAATCAGGCTTCTCTGGGAATTTACAATACTGGACAGAACGGTTTCAACCTTCGGGATATGGAATTGATCAAAATAGCTAATACCAGCGGTATTTTGACTCCTCTTGAGTCAGGGCTGAAGCTGTTGCTGACGTTCTTCTATAAGATTGTACCGAATTATGGAATAGCGATTATATTTTTGACGATTCTGGTTAAACTTCTGTTATTCCCGCTGACTAAGAAAGGGTCTGAATCGACCTTACGGATGCAGGCGCTGGCTCCTAAGATAAAGGAAATTCAGGAAAAATATAAAGATAATCCCACAAAAATGAATACCGAAATGGCGGAATTTTATAAGAAAGAAGGGTATAACCCTCTGGCGGGGTGTCTCCCTATGCTGCTCCAGTTCCCGATCTTTATTGCTATGTACAATCTGTTTAACAACCATTTCGATCTTCGGGGAGCCTTGTTTATTCCGGGCTGGATTCCTGATCTTTCCCTTCCTGAATCGGTGTTTAATTTTTCGCCTTTCACGATTCCCCTACTGGGGTGGAGCGATATTCGGCTGCTTCCGTTCATCTATGTTGGTTCTCAGCTTCTTTTTGGAAAAGTAACCCAGACGCCGGATCAGCAGAGTAACGCTCAAATGAAGATGATGCTCTACGCAATGCCTGTTATCTTCTTTTTTGTTCTTTATGATGTACCGTCAGGTTTGCTTTTATATTGGATCATGTCTAATTTGTTGTCTATGGTTCAGCAACTGGCTATCAACAAATATCTAGCCAAAAAACGGGCAAGTATGGGCATAAACACCGTTGAGCCGGTGATTGGGCCTAAAAAGAAAAAGAAGCGGTAGGTCTTGTCCCGCTTCGATTGATGAGCAATTTCCTTATATGAGGAGCAGTTATGGTATAT
>JAITHD010000185.1 GCA_031280155.1 Treponema sp.
TTTTCCAGTCCCCACGCAAAGGCAGTTAAAAACGCCGTTGCGCCGCCTAATTTTCCCGGTCTTTTTATGATGAAAAGCCGTTCACGGTATTGGTCCATGAGTTTTTCTACGATTGCCGCTGTGCCGTCCGGCGAATTGTCGTCGATGACCAGCGCGTTGGCATCTGCCGGGGCGTACTCAAAAACCGCGTTCAAAAAAGGCTCGATATTTTCAGCTTCATTATAGGTAGGAACACAAATTAAAACTTTCAAGGGATTACCCCTTGACAAAGACTTAACGATGCGTTATAATATTTCTGGTTTCTGGTTTCTGGTTTCTGGTTTCTGGTTTCTGCATATTATATCTCTATCACAAAAAACAAAAAAAAGTCAATTAAGGGAGCTCGGTTTTCGCTTGTCATTTGGAGAGAAGCGGTCTTCTTAAAATGAAATTCCTAACAAGGGAGTATATCTATATGTTTCAGCGGCATCCCGCCTAAAATTCGCCCCAATGAGAGGCGGCTGAGTCAAACTAGGCAAGCATCCCGCGAGCGTCAATCCGGGCGGTTTGCAGGTCTCCCTGATCAAACAAATAGACCTGATTCTGCAAGTTCAGGGCGGTGCAGATGTGAATAGGTATGAGCCGCAGGATTTGTCCTATCCGCAAACCAGTCACGCCGGTCAAGCTGGTAAGCATCCCGTGTTCTTCATTGAGCCGCGTCAGTACCAGATCGTCTCTGCCGTCAATCATCGCGTATGATAGGTAGAAATACGGCGGTGTATTAAGAAAAATATCCATCGGAAACGTTTTGGTTCCCCCGTCAATGACCGCGTAATCTTTGCGCGGCGTACTCACTACCGTAACGTACAGAAACGCGGCAATATCCTCAAGGTCTGCGGCGCCTTCTTTGTACAGCATATAGTCATTGAAAATATAGGTTCCGGGGCGAATTTCCGTTACCAGTCCGGTTTCAGCGACGTGAATGCCTGTCGGCGTAGAACCGGCGCTGATATCCGTTATCGGAATCCCGGCTTGCCTCAGCCGCATGGCAATTTCCGCCAGAAGTTCTCCTTCCTCCCTGCCCGCAGCCGCCCCGTCGGTGGTGGGTTTGCCCTGATAGACTAGACTTTTAAAGGTATAGACCCCGGTAAGCCGCAGTCCTCGGCACGCTTCAATAGCCTGCGCGGTATGAAGCGCCTCGTTGTAATCCACGCCGGTACGTTTCGCGCCGGTGTCAATTTCCAGCCTGACCTCAAAGGTCTGTCCCAAATCCTCAGCCGTCTGGTTCAGGGCATGAGCGCCTTCAATGCTGTCCACCCCAAGAATAAGCCGCCGGACTTTTGGGGCAAGCGCCGCAGCCCGGCGCAGCCTGAACGCGCCGACAAGGGGGTACGCGATAAAAATATCGTCAACCCCGGCGGAAGCCATCACTTCGGCTTCGGAAATTTTAGCGCAGGTAATTCCCTGAGCGCCGGCTTGAATCTGCATGAGCGCGAAACGCCCCATCTTGTGGGTTTTAATATGCGGGCGCACCGCGCAGCCCGCCCGATTCGCCGCTTCCTGAAGCCGGATTATGTTCCGCCGAGTCTGCGTAAGGTCTATCACAATACACGGAGTTTCCAGTTGGGCTTGTATTTCCTCCGGCACTGGAGGGGTCAGTTTGGCACTCATTATTACTCCTACATTTTTCCAGCGTATTATTTAAAGATTTCCCCTGTTTCTTCATACCAGAAAACAAGGTCTAGAGCTGCAAGAGGGATCTTACAGTTTTCGGCAAAAACTTTCATCTTTGCGTCAATTTCCCGATATATTGTTTTTGAAAGGGTTTTTGGAATTTCGGATATCACATGATACCGTACCAACTGCCTCAGAATATGCCTATCCAGAATACACGCATAATTCCCAAAGCCAATGTTCCGCATGAAATGAGCGGCTTCTTTCATGCCCCAGCCCGGGACTTGATCGCATAATAGCGACTGGGGATCATACATAGCGAGGATTTCACGAATACGTTTTTTGGTGTCAGGATAAAAATCAGATCGATTTTGAAGGATATACCGGGCTTTGTGGTTGTGAAAGCGGACGCCCTGTTCCCTAAGCGTGTCCGCAACGTCCGCAACCGTTCCCTGAACAAGCAGATTCTTTTCAAATAAAGCACATACCCCAGACCAGCCTCGATGGGCATTAGTTTGGGGCGTACAGACGCAAAAACACAGCTCTCGAAAAATCTCAATATCCGATCCCTGCTCCCAAAGCGCGGAAAACTCCGCTAGTCTCGCGTCAACCGAGGGTTTAATCGAAACATAGTTTTTCCGCAGTTTGGTCATAACAATAACCGAGAGCTTCCCTTATTTTTTTTCAAGGATTTCTACAAATTCATCGTTTTTGATACCCGCCGCGTTTCCTTCGTCGGTGTCAACATGGAATTCTTTGGTATGAGCGTCTCCTGAACGGATAAGTACGTCTTGGAAGATCACTGGTCTTGTTCCAAAAGTTTTCACGTCAACCAAATCCTTATCTTTGACCCCTGCTTCGGCAGCCTGAGCCGGAGACAAGTGAATATGCCGCAACGCGATGATAGCGCCTTTCTGGAGTTCAATCTCTCCGGCAGGACCTATCAGCTTTACCCCCGGACTGCCGTCAAGTTTGCCGGATTCCCGCACCGGAAGAGAAAGTCCAATCTGCCGGGCATCGGTCATTGCAAGTTCAATCTGAGATTCTTTCCGAGTAGGACCGAGTACCCGAATCCCTTTAAGGGTCCCTTTAGGTCCTACTACGTCAACCAACTCGTCCGACGCAAATTGCCCCGGCTGTTTCAGGGCTTTTTTAAGCGTCAGCTTATGTCCTGCTCCAAACAATTTTTCGAGGTCTGCGTCACTGAGATGTACATGTTTATTTGAAATACCAATTTCAACTTTATAGCTCATTTTCAGCTCCTTTGTCAGCTGCCCCATGCCTAACGGTTTTTCTAGGGCTTGGGGCTTGTTCCGATTGCCCGGCTTGCTCCCCAAGATTTCTACTTCCTTCCCGCTTTTCTTTTTTCTAAGCGGATTTTTCTACGGCGGTTTCACGCTTGCTGCCAAGAGCCAGAGCCTCCATATCCATAGACGTTACTTCCCCACGCCGTGTGGGTAGGTCTATTTGACTTTTTAAGTATACCCTCAAGCAGGCGGGGGGTCAAGGATATTGTTACAAAACATTTTCATTGCGTCTTATATCCCCAGCCCTAAAGGGTTTTTTCTAAAAGGTTTTACGGCGAACCGGATAACTATTAGATTTATTATATTGTACCTTGTTGGAACTGTCAAAATTATAATTTTCAAGACAACCAAGAACGCCGCATATACATTTTTGCGGTTTTTTCTAAAGCCCCCGGGATCGCCGGTTGTAGCAT
>JAITHD010000132.1 GCA_031280155.1 Treponema sp.
TTTAGAAAAAACTATTATCTTTTCTTTTTGGATTAAGCCATGCGATATTTTGATACTCATGCCCATATAGGGCTCATAGTTGATGACCCTATTGAACAACTCATAGTCATTCAGGAAGCGCGTCAGGCTTCAGTGTCGCGGCTTGTTTCAATTTGTAACAGTCTGCATGATTTTGTGAAGGTCTATGAAAATCTCAAATCCGCGTCTAACGTGTATCACGCGGTAGGGGTTTCGCCTTCGGAAGTACAGAATCCAGGCAAAAATTGGAAGCAAATAATAGAACAAAGCGTACGGCTTCCTCGAGTAGTGGCAATAGGCGAGATCGGTCTTGACTATTACCGTAAATTTGGGGATAAAAAGTCTCAGATTGAGCTGTTTATCAGCCAGCTTGATCTGGCGGCTAAACTCGATATGCCGGTAATTATCCATAACCGCGATGCCGGACATGATGTATTGGATATACTTAAAGATCGGCTGCCTCCCAAGGGCGGAATCCTTCATTGTTATTCTGAGGATGCGGATTACGCCAAAAAAGCTATGAAGCTGCACCTCTATTTTTCGTTTGCCGGAAATCTGACCTATCGGAACGCTAAAAATCTTCACGAAACCGTAGGAGTGATTCCGCTTGATCGGATACTCATCGAGTCTGAGAGCCCTTTCATGGTTCCGGCGGATCATCGGGGTAAGCGGAATATGCCCAAGTACCTGCCCCTTACCGCCCGATGTCTTGCGGATATGCTGGATATCAGCGATGAGGAGATGGGGCTTATTCTTTGGGAGAATGCTAACCGGTTTTTCGGACTTTCCAATGATTGAAGCAGCCTGGGTTCTAAGGTATATAAGGATGTCGAGTGTTTCTGAATATATATCATTCGGTAATGATTGACGCCCTTTCCCTAGAGGGCAACGTGTTTCTAGGTCCAATAGCAGGTTATTCGGATCGGTCCTTTCGGTCTATCTGTATTGAACAGGGCGCAAATTTTACCTTTACTGAACTTATCTCTTCAGAGGCGCTGGTTCGCAATGGCGTGAAAAGCGCGGTTCTTCTCAGGCGGGGAGACAATGAGAAACAGTATGGGATTCAGCTGTTTGGCGCTGATCCTGTGGTAATGTATAAGGCGGCGGCGCTTTTAGCGCCGTATCACCCCGAGGCGGTAGATATCAACGCAGGCTGTCCGGTTCCCAAGGTGGTCAAAACTGGCGCCGGTTCAGGACTGATGCGGAATCCTCCGCTGTTGGGTCAGATTGTAGCCGCAGTTGTCAAATCTTCTCAAGATCATCTGGGGTCCGTACCGGTAACGATTAAACTCCGTTCCGGCTGGGACGAAGGTTCAATTAATTACTATGAATGTTCCCGGATTGCGGCGGATGCGGGCGCCGCTTTGGTGAGTCTCCATGCCCGAACCAGAACCCAAGGCTATGGCGGAAAAAGCGATTGGTCTCATATCAAGGATTTGGTTTCCCGGATTACTCTGCCGGTGATCGGGTCTGGTGATCTTTTTACCCCGGAAGATGCGGAAAATATGCTTAGGGAAACCCGCTGCGCGGCGGTGATGTTCGCCCGGGGCGCTATAGGGAATCCCTTTATCTTTTCTATGACCCGTTCGCTTTTGCTGACCGGCGCTTATATCCTGCCGGACCCTTCGGAACGGTTGAAAACAGGTTTTCGTCAGTTACGGTTGTTAGCGGAAGACGCTGGAGAAACCATAGCCTGCCGAGAGATGCGGAAACAATTCTGCGCTTATACGCGAGGTATGCCTGGAGGCGCTCCGTTGCGGAATCGTCTGGTTCACGCTGAAACCATTGAAGCCTACCGGCAGATCCTAGATCAATACGGCTTGGATTTATCCGGCAAAAATCCGGCTAATTCTTAGTTTACAGGAAGTTCCGTCTGAGCGACGCAGGTTTTAGCTGTAGCAATAATTGCCTTTCATTGTGACTGATAATTTTGACCTTAGTAACGGCGGTTGAGGAAAAATCAACCCCCAGCCTAATTGGTTCGCCAAGCAGAGGCGGCGCTTGCCCGCCGCCCGTTATACAAAAACCGCTGCGCGGCTTTTGTATAACGGGCGATAGCCGTAACCGAATCTGGAATGATAATTGTAGAGCCTCGATGCTCGAATATTGTTTTACCGTCCTCAGAAAGCCTAAAGTCCTCAAAATTTTCCGTATTGTTGTCATTGTTGCCAACAGCTTCATTAGCATATCTGGTAAACAGCAATCCCATATCAGTACAAAAATCACCATAACCTGCCTCCTATTTTAAGAATAGTTTAAAAAATATATTTATATTCATAATTATAGAAATTTATAATAAAACCGTCGATAGCAACGTACAAGCCAAGCCCTGAAAGGAAAAAATTATAACACTTTTTAACAAAACAAGGCGGACAACAAGTATGGAAGATTATGAAAAGCAACTATCCTCTATTAGGCAACTTTATTATACATTCGTCTGTCCGTTGCTAAGGGATATTTTTACAAAACTCCCCGTAAAAGGGAGTTTTGCGTTTATTTTCATGCCATACTCCCCATTCTTACTTGGAATCCCAAGTGTAGATTCCCATATATCCCACAGCACTAACCATAAATATATCACAAGCCTTTTCATAATTCAAGCCCCCCCTAAAGAAAAAATCTCCACGGATTTTTTTGCGCCTTATATCCCTATAGCTAAAAGAGGAGCGACTATACTGTTCAGAGCCGCCTATTTATTATATAATAAATTATATGGTTTGTAAATGTACCCTACAGGTCCGTACCTATGAATGTGATAGTTACGGTCATGTTAATAACGCCAATTACCTCAATTATTTGGAATTCGCTCGATATGAATTCCTAAAAACCATAGGCTTTGATTATCCTGCGGTGATTAAAGCAGGTTATGGGGTGTTTGTAGCGCGGATTGAAATTGATTACAAAAGACCAGCGGTAGTCGATGACGCGCTGGTTATCCGTTCTTGGTCCGTCAAAAAAGGAGCGGTCAGCGGGATCATAGCGCAGGAGATTAAACGCGGCGAAGACCTGATCGTTGAGGCAAAAGTTACCTGGGCATTTGTGGACGCTTCAGGACAGCCCGCCAAAATTCCGCCCTCCTGGGATGTGCCGGGACTGAAACCAAAAGACAACGAATACTAACTTGTTTGTTTTTCAACTTTGAAGTATAATATTTTAACTTTAAGAATACTCTAAAATGGAGAATACTTATGCAGTATGTTGATTTTGGAAAAACCGGCGTTAAGGTTTCACGGCTTGGTTTCGGGTGTATGCGTCTGCCGAGCTATGAAAAAGACGGCAAGACCATATTCGATGAAGAGAAAAGCATTGCCATGATCCAGCGGGCATTCAAGCTTGGGGTGAATTATTTTGATACCGCTCCGGGATATTGCGATACCTTGAGCGAGATTATCCTTGGGAAAGGGCTGAAAGGCTTTCGGGATAAGATATATCTGTCTACCAAAAACCCTATAGAAAACGCCTCTGGGGATGATTACGATAAACGCCTTGAGACTTCCCTGAAAAAACTGGATACCAGCTATATTGACTTTTATCACTTTTGGGGTATAAGTCTGGATGCGTTTATCAACACGATTTGTGTCCCTGAGGGACCTATGGATCGGGTTAAAAAATGGAAAGAACAAGGCGTAGTACGGCATATTTCTTTTTCCTTTCACGATAAGCCGGGTAATATCGCAGAGATAATCCGCCGCGGCGAAGGCGTCCTTGAGACCGTGCTTTGTCAATATAACCTGCTGGATCGGTCTAATGAACAGGATATAGCCTTTGCCCACCAACAAGGACTGGGAATTGTGGTAATGGGACCTGTAGGGGGAGGCCGTCTTGGAGCGCCGTCTCAGGCGATTCAGAACCTGCTTCCCGGAAGGGTTCAAAGTTCCGCGGAAGTAGCTCTTCGCTTTGTATTTACCAATCCCCATATTCATATCGCGCTGTCGGGAATGAGTTCTATGGAGATGCTGGAAGAAAACGTAAGTATTGCAAACAATACAAGCCCCTTGAGCGATGCGGAAAAGGCGCACCTTGAAAGCGCTTCCAAGGAGAACGAGCGTTTAGCCGGACTGTACTGTACAGGATGCAAATATTGTATGCCCTGTTCTCAAAACATCAATATTCCAGAGGTATTCACCTTGATGAATTATCATCGAGTGTATAAGATTACAAAATACGCCCAAGAGAATTACGCTCAAATCGGGAAGGTTCCCTGGAGGCAGTATGAGAATGCAGGGGCATGTATTGAATGTGGAGCATGTGAGGTGAAATGTCCGCAAAAGCTGCCTATCCGGGAACAGCTTAAAGAGACCCACAAAACCTTAGCCGGCTAGGAGGTAAAGCGGGAGATATCCCGCTATTTATATATAATCGTGAAGAATCCGCTTATTGAAACGTGGTTTAACTTACGAGGGAATCCCAAAGCGTGTGTGTGGACTGAGCCGCTGTGGGGGCTTTCAATGAATTTGTGTCTGCCTTACAGTTCGGTTTACATGAGCGCCTTGGACATCAAAGATGATAAGATCGGGTTAATCGCCACGGTTTATATGCTTTCTCAAGTGGTCTTTGCGTTTCTTAGCGGTCCCATTACGGATAAGCTGGGAAGGCGGAAGACCACGGCGATTTTTGATTTTTTTGCTTGGTGTATTCCTTGTCTCATCTGGATGAGGGCGGATAATTTTTGGTTTTTTCTAGTGGCAGCGCTCTTTAACGGCGCTATGAAAGTTCCAACCAACTCTTGGGACTGTCTTATGGTCGAAGACGCGGAAAAAAGCCAAATTACTCGGATATATTCATTAGTGATCGTCTGCGGTCATCTTTCCGCGCTGTTTGCGCCGATCTCTTCTATTTTGGTGTCCCGGCTGACCCTCATACCGGCTATTAGAATCCTCTATATCAACGCTTTCGTGGTAATGACCATCAAGCTGACGGTACTCTACTGCTGCTCTAGGGAAACCAAAACCGGCGCGGTCCGCATACAAGAAACCAAAGGAAAAAGCATTCTTTCTTTAGCCGGAGGCTACGCCGGAGTAATACAAATCATGGGCAGATCTCCAGGAACGATTTTTTCCCTCATTGTCGCCGCCCTTGTCGGCGCGGTAGGCATGATTAACATAACCTTTTGGCAGATTATTGTAAGTAAAAAGCTGGAAGTTCCAGACACTCTTTTGCCGCTGTTTCCTATGTTCCGTTCGGTCATTGCGTTGGGGTTTTTCTTTACCGTCATTCCCCATCTCACCAAGGTAAGCCTTCGGAATCCTCTCTTGCTGGGTTTCGCAAGTTATATGATTGGTCAGACTATTTTGGTTTTCATCCCGCCAGAGAGCATTTTTATGTATCCTATGCTTTGCGTATCCCTGATCTTTGACGGCTTCGGCGCGGGCATCCTCGCGATGCTTGCGGAATCTCTTGTGGCGCTTCATGTAAACGCCCCGGAACGAGCCAGAGTCATGGCGATTCAGCACATGATCATCATGTTTGCGACATCCCCCTTTGGCTGGATAAGCGGAAAACTTTCCGATATATCCAGAAACCTGCCGTTTGTACTTACCCTAAGCCTCTTGTTTGTCGGTATTCTAGCTACTCTGGGGTATTACGCTCAGAAACCTGCCTCTGAAGTATAGAGGCAGACTCTGAGATTACCGGCTTTGCACAAGCGCCTGAGATATGGCTTTAGCCAGTTGATCCGGACAGGACGTTCCCCGGCCTCCACAGTCAACGTCTTTTAACTGCTTGATTAGGGTTTCCGCATCCATCCCTTCTACCAATCGGGAAATGCCGTTCAGATTCCCATTGCAGCCGCCCTCAAAAACAACATCATAGACTTTGTTATCCTTTATATTAAAACGGATACGCCTTGAACAGGTTCCTGAAGTTGCATATTCAAACATTTTACAGCTCCTATCTTTTTTTGAGATTCAACAATCTCTTCTTTACTTATAATATACAGATTTTTTTTGATTCTGGATATTTTTGAACCTCAGATATTATTGAGTTACAAACTCGGCGCCCCGCTCGTCCAGGACCTTCAAAGAAGTAAGATTGATACAGAGATAAGGATATCCATCTTCCTCATATTTGCCCAATACCCCCACTGCTTCTACCCAATCATCAGGATTAGGATATGTTCCCGGGTCGTCCCTCCACATTACTTCAAATCCCGCGTTTCCGTCGCTTCCGCAGCACCCCGGTCCATAACGGATCACAAAGTAATAGGGATTTCCATTCAGCGTATAGGCTTTCTGAATCTGAAAGATTCCCTCCAGTTTCAGGGTTTTTCCAATATAATCTTCTGGATTGGCATAAACGTCATTGGTTTGAGCGATGAACATCTTTTCTTTTATCTCTACAAACCCCTGATTCCCTCGATTATCTCCGCTATTGCAGCCAATAATTATAAGGCTGAGACCCAGGGAAAGCCCTGCTAATTTTAATTTGTTCATATTTGAATCCTCTTTTGCTTTAAAATATTGATAAGTCCAAAGAGACAAAAAGCCCCGATATTCACCATAACCACGCTGGCGCCGGTAGGGATAGCGTAGAGATAAGAAATCACAACGCCGGTGAAAAAGCAGCTTACCGAAACCGCCGCGGCGCTGACGGTAACGGTTCTGAACCGCTTGCAGAGCCGCATACTGGTGAGCGCAGGAAAGATGATCAGCGCGGAAATCAGCAAAGCCCCCATCATTCTCATGCCCAGCACAATCGTCACTGCCGTCAGTAAGGCGATAAGCATATTATAAATTCCGGTCTTGATACCAGTAGCTTTTGCGAAAGTTTCGTCAAAGGTTACCGCAAAAATTTTATGGTAAAAGATCACAAAGAGGGTTAAAACTATCACCGACAGCGTAATACTGAGATATACATCAGCTTTGCTCATCGCAAGGATACTGCCGAAAAGATAATTGCATACATCGGTATTCATGCCGGTAGTCATAGAAATTATCACGACTCCTAGAGCCAAAGACGCGGTAGAGATCAAGGCGATTGCGGCATCTCCCTTGATAGGGCTGTTTTCACTGAGTCTGAGCAGCAGAAACGCCGCTAAGACCACAATAGGAATCGAGACGGTCAGAGGCGCCATATTAAGGGCGGCAGCCAACGCCAGCGCGCCGAATCCTACATGAGACAGACCGTCGCCGATCATGGAGTACCGTTTAAGCACGAGGCTTACTCCCAACAAGCTGGCGCACAAGGAAACCAGCAAGCCCACGATTACCGCTCGGACGAGAAAGGTATAAGAAAACATTTCTCCCAAAATTTCAATAAATGTAAATCCTATCATAGTGTCTTTTCTATTATATTCTGGAAAACAGGGTTTAACAAGACGCTTTGAAGGCGATAGGCAAAGTATGATGAGCCTTATTTAGAAAAAAACAGGTTCAGCGGAACCTCCGCCGCAAATCGGCAATTATTGCCTCTAGGTACGGTTTGCCTGTCTCGGAAAAACCGTCAATCCAGGAACGGCTTCGACTGGTTTTTTAAGTTTGTCAGGGTATCGGCATTATTACCTGTCTATTGACAAAAACAGGTAACTTTTGAAGTATAAAAAATCAGCGGAGAATAGTTATATGCTTTTACCCCGCTTGAGACTCAGAATAGATGACATTTTTTGTAATATACTATATTCTCTAAAGAAGAAAAATAAGGAAACCCTATGAAACAAGCAATAAACTGGGCTTTAGTTGGAACCGGCGGTATTGTCAATAGTTTTATCGTCGGACTTCGCGCCGCGGAAGGCGCAAACCCTCAGGCTGTCGTATCTCGTTCAAAAGAAAAAGCCGCTGCGTTCGCTCAACGATACGGAATTGAAAAGGTATATACCGAATATGACGCTATGCTCCAGGATCCGTCAATTCATGCGGTCTATATCGGAATCCCCCACACGCTGCATAAAGATTATGCGGTACAAGCTCTGAAGGCGAAAAAGGCGGTGTTATGCGAAAAGCCTGCGGCGGTCAACGCTGACGGCTTGTCGGAGATGATCGCCGCCGCAAAAGCAGCCGGAGCGTTTTTCATGGAAGCTATGTGGACCCGTTTTGTACCGTCAGTCTGTAAGGTTCGGGAATGGCTCCAGTATGATCTTATTGGAGAAATAAAGCGGGTTGAAGCGAATTTCTGTTTTAATACATCGATAAATCCTGAAAGCCGGCTTTTCGATCTAAACCTTGGAGGCGGCGCGCTCCTAGATGCCGGAGTATATCCTATTTCCCTAGCCTCAATGGTATTCAGAAAAAACCCTGAAAAAGTGGCGTCCTTTCTCTCTCTGGGACAAACCGGCGTTGACGAAGACGTGGCGGCTCTGATTTCCTATAGTCCCAGCCAAGTAGCTTCAATAAGCGCGGCTCTTAGTACCAGTACTGTGAATGACGCATGGATCTATGGGAAAACTGGACGGATTCACCTGCCTGATTTTGTGTTTTCTCACAGTGCAGACCTCAACGTTTACGGGAAATACAGCTATCACTATGAGCCGGAATTTATCTCTAATGGATATAATTATGAAGCCGAAGCAGTGATGGACTGTATCAGAGCAGGCAAAACCGAAAGCGAAATTATGCCCCTCACAGAATCTCTCGCTATTGCCCGCACAATGGACGAGATTCGTTCTCAGTGGAATTTTCGGTATCCGGGAGAAAAACCATGATTCGCTTCGTGAAAACTGGGGATGCTTCAGCAATCTGCGCCATCTATAATCACTATATCAAGCATACAGTTATCACTTTTGAGGAAATTCCGGTTTCCCCCGAAGAAATGGAAAGCCGAATCCAAAACATAAGCGCTTCCTATCCTTGGCTGGTGTGGGAAGAGGAAAAGTCGGTACTTGGATATGCGTATATCAATAAGTGGAAAGACCGAAGCGCCTATAATTTTTCAGTGGAAGATTCTGTTTACCTTAAACAAGGCTGTGAAAAGCAGGGAATAGGTCGGAAGCTCCTTACGGGACTGCTGGAAGAGGCCCGAAACGCCAAGGTTCATGCAATAGTAGCGGGCATCTGTATACCGAATGAACCAAGCGTCAGTCTGCATGAAAAATTAGGCTTTAAGAAAGCCGCTCATTTTGAGCAAGTCGGTTTTAAATTTAACCAGTGGCTTGATGTAGGATATTGGGAACTGCTCTTACCGAAAGCGTCGTAAAGCCCCTGCCTTTAGGCATGGGGGAGCTGACGCTATACAAATGAGCAAACCGCCGGATTTTTGTAAATCAAGGTAAGGATATATTTTTTGAATTTAGAATTGCCGCTGCCGCCTATTGCGGTTATTCTCTTATCTATGGTATGTTCCATACATGAAGGTTGCCATTATCTTTGGGTCCCAATCGGATAAGGGAATTATGACAAAAGCCGCTGAAGTCTTGCGGGAATTTGAGGTTGATTTTTCTGTTCATATTCTGTCAGCCCACCGAGTGCCGGAGCTGCTGCGGGAAATTATCAGTCGTTTGGAAGCGGAAGGGACCGAAGCGATTATTGCCGGCGCAGGACTGGCGGCGCACTTGCCGGGGGTTATCGCAAGTCAGACTTTGATTCCAGTGATCGGAGTGCCTATCAGTTCCGGCGGACTTGGCGGATTGGACGCGCTCCTCGCTATGGTTCAGATGCCTAGACCTATTCCAGTCGCGACTGTCGGTGTTGACAACGGGGCTAACGCCGCGTATTTAGCCTGTGAAATTCTTTCTCTAAAATATGCAGACTTGCGGGAACGGCTTATCCGATTTCGGGATAAGATGAAAGCCGATTTTCAGCGGGATTCTGAAGAGGTAATATTATGAATATAAAACAAGAACAAGCCCTTTACGAAGGTAAGGCTAAAAAAGTATATGCCGCGGATAGAGAAGACCTGGTGAACATTCATTATAAGGATGACGCTACCGCATTTAATGGAGAAAAAAAAGGACAAATTGAAGACAAAGGGATATTGAATAATAAAATCGCTTCCCGGCTCTTTGAGCTTCTGGAACAAGCCGGAGTGCCGACCCATTTTGTCGCTTCTCTGTCTGAGCGGGATATGCTTTGTAAGAAAGTACGGATTATTCCGCTTGAAGTGATAGTTCGGAACGCCGCCGCCGGTTCTATGGCAAAACGCCTCGGACTTGAGGAGGGCTTTCCGTTGAAAACAACGGTTTTCGAGCTTTCCTATAAAGATGACAGTCTAGGGGATCCGCTTATCAACGAGTATCATGCGGCAGCCATTGGTATTTCCTCGTTTGAAGAAATCAGGGAGATTTTGGCGTATGCGGCTCAAGTTAATCAGATTCTTTCGGGTTTTTTCTTAGAAAAAGGCATTAAGCTCATTGATTTTAAGCTGGAATTCGGTCGAACCAGCGATGGAAAGCTGGTAGTAGCCGATGAGATTTCTCCAGACACCTGCCGTTTCTGGGATGCTAAGACGAATGAAAAGCTCGACAAGGATCGGTTCCGCCGCGACTTAGGAGGTGTGAAAGAAGCCTACATGACTATTTGGCGGTTAATAGCGGACGGTACATAGTAAAATCCGCGTCTTTTTAAGACATAACCAGGTAAGAAAGGCG
Organism: Treponema sp.; assembly: GCA_031280155.1. Classification (GTDB taxonomy): domain Bacteria; phylum Spirochaetota; class Spirochaetia; order Treponematales; family Breznakiellaceae; genus JAITHW01. The sequence continues at coordinate 10,535 of JAITHD010000132.1, forward strand.
GCGTATTGCTGCAACGCCTTGCAATATCAATAATACGAGGCTTAGATGTATAAAAATATATGTGATGAGAATGATAAACTTCAGGAGGAATGTGGGGTTTTCGGGGTCTTTTGCAATGATCCGGATAAAGACGCGGCTTCTTTGGTGTATTACGGGCTTTTTTCACTGCAACACCGGGGACAGGAAAGCGCCGGTATAGCAGCGGTCAAAGATAAAACCTTAGAGTGCCGCAAAGGGATGGGGCTTGTGGGAGATGTGTTCAACCCTGAAATCCTCAGCCAGATAAAAGGCGCCGCCGCTATAGGTCATGTACGATACGCTACTTCTGGAGCCAGCAGCATAGAAAACGCCCAGCCTTTTGTGAGCCGCTTCAAACTAGGCTCTATTGGGATAGCCCATAACGGTACGCTTACCAATGCGGACGTGGTCCGGGAACTTCTTGAGGACGCGGGCATTGGGTTTACTTCTTCATGCGATAGCGAAGTTATCATCAATTTAATTACCAAAAATTATAAGAAAGGATTGGAAAAAGCCCTAACCGATACCATCAAATTCATCAAAGGTTCTTATGCGCTGGTGATTCTGACAGACGACGCATTGGTAGGCGCCAGGGATCCTAATGGAATCCGTCCTCTTTGTCTGGGAAAAGGTGAAGATTCCTGGATATTGGCAAGCGAATCCTGCGCCATTGACGCGGTAGGCGGCGTTTTTGTCCGGGATATTGAACCGGGAGAAGTGATCATTATTAATAAAGAGCAGGTGCTTTCCTTTAGTTTCAGCGAAAAAACCCGCCGGGGGGTCTGCGCTTTTGAGTATGTTTATTTTGCTCGGACAGACAGCATCATTGACGGACTTGATGTATACAGCGCTCGACTGAGAGCAGGGCAAATTCTGGCGCGGGAATCTGCGGCGGCTGCGGATCTGGTCATTGGAGTGCCTGATTCAGGGTGTCCTGCGGCAATCGGTTACAGCAGAACTACAGGCACACCCTTTGGTTTAGGCATTGTCAAGAGCAAATATGTGGGACGCACGTTTATTGCCCCGAATCAGGACCTTCGGGAACAGGCGGTTTCAGTAAAGCACAATGTAATCCGCAGTGAAGTTGAAGGAAAACGAGTAGTCCTTATCGATGATTCCATAGTGAGAGGCACTACAAGCCGGCGGCTTGTCTCTCTTTTGCGTCACGCTGGAGCCAAAGAAGTACACATCCGAATCTGTTCTCCTCCTGTACGGTTCCCCTGTTTTTTCGGCATAGACACGCCTCATCGGAAAGAACTGATCAGTAATACAAACAGCGTCAATGAACTCTGCGTGTCCTTAGACGCAGACAGTCTCGCATTTCTTTCTGTTGAAGGACTGCTGGAATCCCTGCACTGCGAAGGCGGATATTGTCTGGGCTGTTTTATCGGGGAATATCCTATCTCAGTTCCCGGTGAAACCGGCAACAGTTAATAGATATGGGATATAAAACGATTCTTTCCGTATTAATATAATTATTCTTATTATAGTAACTATAGTTTCATTTGACCTCATCATACTTTTAAAACACCGCCAAAAGGGAGTTGCTTCAGGAATTATGGTTTAACCCAGTTGTTCCGTCCAAAAAGAATCTGAGGCACTCATGGGAATATGACCGGGAGCTGTATAAAAGGCGCAATGAGATAGAACGGTTCTTCCGCCGCCTTAAGGAGGTTCCATATAATTTTCACCCGCTATGATAAACTCGATCGCATTTACGGCTTTATTTATCTGGCGGTTATTTGTATCGCTTTGCGTTTTGTGAACGCCCCCTAGCGTTAATTTGGTGGATCTGAAAAATATAATGCCCGTAGGCGGGTACCGGGCAGAGACAGGAGCGTTGCGGTGATCGGGTGTATTGCGGCGTGACCGGAACGCCGACGACAAAATACAAATTTCAAATTTCGCGTGGAAGGTATTCTCATAAGCGGAATATAAACTAAAACAGTTCATTCTATTAGGATTAAGACAATCGGTTCCCTGGGCGGTGTTTCAGGCTTGACCCTATCGAGCCTTTGGGCTATTATTCCGATACCCCGGAATGGGGAACCACAGGAGACTAAGAGGCGCTGACCATGAGGGACGTAAATGTACAGAATCAGCCCCTAGAGTCCCGGCTGAAACGCTGGCGGCTTATTTTGGGGCGGGCTTCACAGGAAAAGCTGGAGGGAATGCAGGGCGGAGACAAGCCTCTGCTGGACAATGAGGAAGCGGTTATGGACGGCGCTTTGGCGGCAATCTACGATAATCGGGCCGAAGAGAGCGGAACCCGGGGCGCGGGGCTGGGTCCATCCTATCCGAACATAGCCAAGTGGCTCAGGGATATTCGGACTTATTTTCCCGCGGATGTGGTCAGCGTTATTCAGGGAGACGCGATTGAGCGCAAA
>JAITHD010000050.1 GCA_031280155.1 Treponema sp.
CACCGGCGCGTTTGCGGGGATCTTCTGCGTAGACACTGCCCGCTACGAAGCAGTTGCGGACTTTAGGTATTTTTCGTATACCCCGCTGTAAGGCGGCTCAGATTAAATCAACGCCGGACTAACAAAGAAAGCCGATAGGCGCGTATCAGCGCCGGGCTTATCCTTTTAGGTCCGGCGCTCCCTTTTTATTTCCTAAGTTTGTTCGTCCATACCCGCAATTCGTGAGCCCCCCAGTGAACAATGAGAAGCCGCAGGCGTTCATACTTGTTAAGCTCATCGTCGAGAATAACCTCAGCTAAAACGCTTTGAGCAATGGGATGAGCCAAACCATCAGGGAGTTCCAAAATCCACCGGGATAAGTCCGCTCCTTGGGAATTCTTAATGAAAGCCCCAACTCCCGGCAGAAACGCTTGGGCTTGGGCGTTACTGAAGGTCAAAGCGGACTTTTTCCGGTGAAACCAGCTGTGATGAGCAGTCCGATAAAACTCAAGGGCTGCTTCGGCTTCGTCCATAGCCAGGGTAGGGGCAAGGGATTCGTCCTCTAGGAACCGCACCAAGAGAGGATAAAACTGACTTTGAACATCCAGAATACTCGCCATAGCCAGTACCACCTCGTCCCGCAGATAGTGGGGCGGATTAGCGGCCCGCAGAATATCCACCAGCACTGAAAGCGAATGAGGAGACCTGTAGATGCCGAAAGCTCCTACGCCCATGATTTTAAGCCGGGGATTTTGGGTGTTCCGAATGATTTCTTCTATTTGAGGACGAAAGGCTTCATCATTTAGTTTCGCCAAGGCAATAATCGCTTCTCCAGCAAGCATATAATCTTCAGACGACGCGAGTTCCCGCAAAACCGGTATTGCTGAATACACCCGATGATTTCCCAAAATACGGGCGGAAATATAGGCGGTCGTGAAAGGATGCGCGATAATATCCTCAACAAGGGCTTTTTCGGCGTTTTCATCAAGCGCGTTTAAGGCTTCCATAGCCCGCAGAGATTCCATGCGTATCGACAGCCGAGGAGATTTGGCTCTTGTCAGCAGTCCCTTGAGCGCGAGTTTCGAGGGCGTACTGTGAAGGGCTTCAAGAAGGGCTTCTTCTTCATGAGAATCTCTAGTTTTATTCAGCCTATCCAGCAGCGTAATCGCCCGCAAATCCCGAAAGGAAAATATCACCTCTAAAGCGCCCCGGAAAGGCAAAGCCCCCAGAGGAACCAGCTTTCTTTGGAGACTTAACGCCGCAATAGTCAAAATAATCAGAATACCGTAAAGTATCTTAAAAGCGCTGATAAGAGGAACATTAAAGTCAACTAATAGATCCAGCAGAACCCCCGCCAAGAAGGAGCCTCCTGCGCCGGATATACCGAAGACAAGAAAATAGAGGATTCCCATATCCAGCATCAATTCCATAGGAACCAGCGCAAGAAAATAGGTTTGGGCTATGCCCTCGGAACCGAGAAAACCGAAATTCAGAATAAAAAACAGACAGCTCAGGAACAAAACCATCACGGCTGAAAAATTCTCGGTGAGTTTTGTGGGAATCACCACAATCGGAAGTATTCCCAGGAGACCGGTGAAAACGCAGACAATAAAAATAGGTTTTGCCCCGATCCGGTCCACCAGAAATTTGATTAACATACCAATCAGGAGGACTCCCAGTCCGCCGAAGACCGAATAGAGCGACACCATGCCGTCGCTCTGAGAAAATACTTCTCTGCTGTAGACGATAATAAAAGCTCTGGAAACCCCTGATACTAAAGCGACTAAAAAGAGGATCACAATAAATTGTCTAAGCGAATCTGTTGAAAACGCTTCTTGCAGTATTTTGAAGAATTTAACCTGCTTTCCCGGTTCCTCTACCGGCGGTTCAGGGATTTTTTTCATTAAGATTCCGCTGAAAACACCGCACACAACACCTATCGCCATGATAATCGTATACAGATACAGGGGCGGATCCCGTCCCAAAATCAGGGCGATGAAAAACCCGCAAAACATACCCACCGCGCTGTTGATGATCTGGATTTGGGTCATATAACTGCCTCGATCCGGTCCTGAAGAGAGATAGCTCAAGACCGGATTATTGCCGATCATACCGATGCCCCGAATGATATGAAAAAGCGCTACTCCCAGGAGCACAACCTTCATAGCCAGGTCTGTATCTCCTCTGGACACCATATACGGCACAAAGAGCAGAGGAATCATCCCCAAGGCTCTGCCTATCCAGGCGAGGCTGAAGATTCTGGTAATTCGGAAACGCCGGGTCAGCAGCTTTCCTAAAGGCATGAAAAAAAAGGATACATAGAGCAGCGCATTGATAAGTCCTATATATGTTGAAGACGCATGAAGCCGCATCGCAAAAAGCGTAATAATATTTCCCACCAGAAATGACCATGAAAGCGCGTTAAAAACATTAAAAATATTATATAATTCTCTAGCCTTACCAAGATGATAAGGTGAAAGGGTTACAGCCATATCTTACAGTACCCCTTGTGAGTAAGGTTTTCAATGGGGTCCCAGGGCATCCGCATTATCAGGTTTGGACTGGGAAAACTGCTCTGAATAAGTTCCATGGGGTTTTCCGAGGCGTTTCCCCCTTCCTAACCAGCAAGCCCTTTACCGGTGCAAAACAACCGTCAAATCATTAACGTTTGTGCCGGTAGGTCCGGTTTTAATCAAGCCCTTAACCGCATCAAGCCCGTGATAAGCATCGTTATTGTCAAGAATATCCGAGACGTTAAGGGCTTGTTCCTTGAGACGATGCAGGGTCTGTCCGTCCACAATCCCTCCGGCAGCGTCAGTAGGACCGTCAGTGCCGTCAGAACCAACAGAAAAGATAATAAGCCCCCCTAACCCCGCAATGCCCTCAGCAGCGGCTAAGGCCAATTCCTGATTGCGCCCCCCTTTCCCCCTGCCTTTGAGATGCACCACGGTTTCGCCTCCGAAAATAAGGGCGCACCTTGGGGCAATACTCAGGGGTCCTTGCCCAATCTGTCTCGCCATAGCCGCAATGAGTCTGCCTGCGTCCCGGGCTTCGCAGTTCATATCGCTGCACAGAATATACGGACTATAGCCCAGAGATTGGGCTGTCTCCGCGGCGCTTTGGCAAAGGGTTCGGACGCTGCCGGTAATTACCGTCTCGACGTTACTGAGAGATTTAGGAGTTTCTTGAGCGAGATACCGGAGCATCCGATCATTAAGGTTAAGATTGTATTTACGTACCACCTCAAGGGCGTCTTCAGCGGTGGAAAAATCCGGCGCAGCCGGACCTGAGGCAATCGAATCAAGCCTGTCTCCAAGCACGTCCGAAAGGACCACGGTAAACACCTGAGCCGGCGCGCATAGTTGGGCAAAGCGTCCGGCTTTTACCGCGGAAAGCCGCTTGCGGATCATATTGATTTCCACAATATCCGCGCCGCTTGAGAGAAGCTGATTATTTACATCTACAATATCCGACAACATAATTCCCTCAAGCGGTTTTTCAAAAAGCCCGGAGCCGCCGCCGGAAATAAGGAAAAGCAGTTCATCGTCCTTGCCTAATCCTTGAGCGATTTTAATAGCTTTGGCGGTTCCCAAAATCGTATTCTCGTCCGATAACGGATGTCCGGCTTCCACAATTTCCAGCCCCGGAATAGCTTTTTCTGCGTGTCCATACTTTGTAATAACCAATCCGGCTTTGACCCGATGTCCGAGGGCTTCATAAGCCGCCTGCGCCATAGTCCAGGCAGCCTTGCCTATAGCTAAGAGATAAAGATTACCCCTAAAGACATGATTGTTAAGCGCGGTCTGTACCGCTTCTTGAGGAAGATTCGCGGCTGTCGAACGGTTTATCAGGGTATATGCATCTTGATACAGTTTTTCCATAACGTTCCCTTGTTGGTCTGAATAACAGCATAC
>JAITHD010000116.1 GCA_031280155.1 Treponema sp.
CCTTAAAATGCTGGCAAGCTTGGGCGCGGTAGAAGCCTGTCAGAGAGAAGGAACCTTTGTGTGCAACGCCTCCCCACGCCTCATTGCCGCACGTTTGGGCAGGCGGTCTTTGTTGTGCAAAGCCCTTTTATACGCCCGCCCAAATGTCGTAAACAGCCGGAACGGTATGTGAGGTTTTTAAGTCTTTCTTTTAGTATAATCTTATCTAACATTTATCATATCACGATGATTTACCTCTTGTAATTCATATCAATATCTGGTATTATTAAATGAAAATACTCTGTGAAGGAGATATATAGTGAATATTGACATCAAAGCCGTACACTTTACGCTGAAAGATGATGCTAAGGAATATCTGAATCGTAAAATAACCCGCCTTCCGAATATTGAGAATATGGTGGTTGATCTTTTATTTACCCTTACCAAGGATAAGGATTTTTCTGCGGAAGCGACCGTTAATTTCCGGTGGGGCGTGTCAGGGCATATCAAAGAAAACGATTTTGAACTCAATGCGGCGATTGACAAGCTGATTGATAAATTGGATGCAAAAATAATCAAAGAAAAAGAAAAATTTAACGAAAAGCGATAGGAGACAGGGGTAAATAGGATAAAGGATCGTTTTTATCCTATTCCCTCTCTAAGCTGGAGGTTTTTATGAACTATGTTTCTGGATATATCGGGACCTATACCCATGGATCAGTTGGCAGAGGAAAAGGCATCTATAAATTCAAACTGGATAAAACCACAGGCGCGGTGGAAGACCTACAGCTTGCCGCGGCGTCTGAGAATCCCGCATATATTGCGGTCTCTCCCTCGAAAAAATATCTGTATGTAACGAATGAAACCGATATATATGAGGGAAATGATTCGGGTTCGGTTTCCGCTTTTGAAATTGAAGAAAAAAGTGGAAACCTTACACTGCTTAACCGGAAAACCAGTAATGGCAAACATCCTTGTCATATCGCTATTAACCAAGATGCCAGTCATGGGGTTGTCGCCAATTATACCAGCGGAATCTTGAGCGTGTTTTCTCTTGAACCTAACGGCGCGTTAGGTGAAGCGGTTCAGACTATACAATACACTGGAAGCGGTCCGGTACAAGAACGTCAAGAATGTTCTCATGCTCATTTTTTTATGTTTGATAAAACCAACAGCTATGGATTTACCTGTGATTTAGGGGCAGACCGAGTGATCATCTATACATTTAACAAAAACGCTTCAATGCCTCTAGCACTGGCGCCGGATTCCATTTTTTATTTTAAACCCGGAGCAGGACCTCGGCATGGCGTATTTCATCCTAACGGAGATTGCGGGTATTTTGTAAATGAACTTGATTCTACGGTGGATGTGCTTCAATACAATAGTCGGGGCGGATTTGAGAAAAGCCAAAGTCTTTCGACTTTGCCCCAGGGGATTACGGTTCCTAATACTACTGCAGCCATAAAGATCAGCCCTAATGGACAGTTCCTCTATGCCTCGAACCGGGGGCATGACAGTATTGCCGTCTATAAGGTGCAGCCTAACCAGACCCTCCAATTTGTGAGCGCCCTTTCTTCAGGCGGTAAAACGCCTCGGGATTTTACGCTTGATCCAACCGGTACCTTCCTGCTTGTCTGTCATCAAGATTCAGATAATCTTGTGGTATTCCATATCGACCAAAGCACCGGACTTTTCAATAAAATAGCGGAATATGAAGTCCCTTCGGGGGTATGCATCATCTTTTTATAAAAGCCGACTTGTCTAACAAGTAAAAAACAGGATAAAAAAGGAGACTATATGAGGTCATCTTTGTTGAAATATACGATATTCAGTATATTGTTAGGTGTTTTTCCATGTTTGATTGTTGCCCAAACCCTTGATGTAACTATTTTAGCGACTTCTGATCTGCACAATAATTACATGGATTATGATTATTTTATTGATAAGTCAATGGATAGAACCGGATTGGTTCGCGTCGCCAGTGCGATCAAGCAGCAACGCAGGGAAAATCCCAATGTTTTACTTTTTGATAATGGCGATAACATACAGGGCAATCCTTTTGGCGATTATCTTGTAAAAAAATCGTTTCTTTTTGAGACAAGTCCAATTATGCAGATAATGAATAATCTTAATTATGATGCAATGACATTGGGCAATCATGAATTTAACTTTGGATTGGAATACCTGCACAGTGTGATTCGAGGCGCTCGGTTTCCGGTTGTCTGTGCTAATGTGGTAAAACCGGGTACAGAGCAGCCTTATTTTAGACCTTATACGATTCTCAAACGGAAGTTTATTGATTCAGACGGTGTAATTCAGGATGTGAAAATCGGCGTAATCGGTTTAGTACCGCCTCAAATTCTTGTTTGGGACGGTATGCATCTCAACGGAAAGGCTGAAGTCTTAGACGCTTATGAGACTGCGGAAAAATATGTCCCGGAAGTCAAGCGTCAAGGCGCGGATATTATAATTCTTCTATCTCATTCAGGAATTTCCGATTCTCCCCGCAAAGGAAAAGATGAAAATTTTTCATGGTATCTTACTTCTATACCCGAAGTCGACGCAGTTATAAGCGGTCATTCACATAATCAGTTTCCCAGTCAGGGATATGCCCAGCTTCAAGGTGTTGATATATCATCAGGCACTGTCAACGGAGTGCCGGTTGTTATGCCGGGTTATTTTGGGGACAATCTTGGGATTATTAAGATAGTATTTGAACGTTCTGGAGACCGTTGGGAACGGGCAACTGGAACAGGTTTTCTTGTTCCAGTATACGATTCAGTAACAAACCAGAGTCTTCCTCCAGTACAAAGTGTGGCTGATGTGCTGAAGCCAACCCATGAAGCGGTGCTTGCGTATATCCGATCGCCGGTTGGAGCAATCGAAGATGGAGCAAATGCCGGGAGCCGTCTGACAGGGACATTGAATAGTTTCTATGCTTTGGTACATGATGATTATTCTGTTCAACTGGTCAATGAAGCCCAGATGTGGTATGCAAAAAAAGTCTTGGAAAATACAGAATACAGTTCTCTTCCGATACTTTCTGCGGCGGCTCCTTTTAAGTGCGGTGGACGGCAGGGGCCAAATTATTTTACCAATGTTCCCGCAGGTCCTCTTGCTATAAAAAATATGGCGGATATTTACGTTTATTCAAACACAGTGGTAATACTTAAAATGACAGGCGCTGAAATTCAAGAATGGCTTGAACGAAGTGCTGGTCAGTTCAGACAAATTAAGGGAGACGTAAGCGAAGTTCAGGAGCTTATTAATTGGGCACAGCCGACCTACTTATTCGATGTTATTGACGGGATTACTTATGAAATCGATGTTTCTCAGCCAGCCCGTTACAATGACAGTGGTTCTCTAGGATATCCAGAGGCGCATCGCATTATCAATGTACAATTCAATGGACTTCCTATAGAAGCGGATCAAGAATTCGCTATTGTTACCAATAATTATCGCGCTTATGGCGGCGGGGATTTTCCTGGTATTAGTTCTGAAAAGATCATTTATGTATCGCCCGACGAAAATCGATACGCTATTCTCCAATATATAGAGGAAAAGCAAGAAATTACTCCCATTTCTGATGGGAACTGGCGATTGGTTTTCCCCTCTAATGCTGAGAATATTATCTTTATATCATCTCCTCTTGCAAAAGAGGCTCTAATTCCGGGCGTTATCTTTGAATCTCTTAATGAAGAAGGGTTTGGGGTCTATAAAATTGATCCAGACTCGTTAAAATAACATTATTTACACGGATTTTTATAATAAGTCTTCCCCCCCAAAAAAAAGAAGAGCCTGGCGGCTACCTACTTTCCCGCCCTTGAGGGGCAGTATCATCGGCGTTGGAGGGCTTGACTTCCGTGTTCGGAAAGGGAACGGGTATATCACCTCCACCATTAT
>JAITHD010000216.1 GCA_031280155.1 Treponema sp.
ATATGTTTCGGACTGAAAGTCCGCTGAAAACCGGGAAGCGTATTTGAACCAGCTTGCTCAAATATACAAAGAAAACCGGGTATATGTTGATGAATGGGGTATAAAAGAGCATCTAAAGCGGGAATACGGGCGCACGCCGCGGGGCGTAAAAGCAGAAGACGTAAAACGCGGGCCCGCGTTTTACCATGTCAATATTGTCGCGGCGGTGATATACGGGAATAGCTGTACAGAGAGGATAGCTCCGATGTGTTATCAGAAATCAATGACCGGAGAACGTTTTGAGCATTGTATGGAAAATAATATGCTGAAATGTATAGGGATCGGAAAGACTGTTATCATGGACAACGCGCCGTTCCACCGGAAGAAGCGGCTGCACAAACTGGCCAGAGGAAAAGTACGTTTTAATATAACATATCTATACCAATAGACCGATATCCCAAGCTGTTAGGCTTGGGATATCAATGAATTTAAGACGTTCCTTTTCTATGTTGCAAGATATAGCTGCTATAGGCTTTATCAGCTACCGCAATATGGTTTAGAATCCAATTTTTTAGATAATTGACAAACACATAGGGAACCGCTTTACCTTCTTCAAACTTTTTTGTATCTTCTATGACTTTTTTCACAAAATTCTCATGCTGCCGCTTATGCTCCGCCACCTGAGGGTACTTGGCGTTTGACATGATCTGTTCTTCTGCGGAAAAATGAAACTTGACGTACTCTACGGTTTTACGGATGACTTCTTTGAAATACGTCCGGGCCGTATCGTCTCCGTCAACACAGGCTTTGTAAAGATTATTGGTGAGCTTAATCAGCTCTTTGTGCTGCTCGTCAACAACAGGGATCCCCACAGAATAACTGTCCTGCCATTCAACATAGTTTTCAGTTTCTTCCATAAAAATAAAACTCCTTTACAAAAAATATGGTTAACATTATTTTTTAATAAGTATATCAGATGCATCAGTTAAAATCAAGAAAATCCGAAATCTGACGTACTTGCTTTATACCGTATCTGTTGCTATACTTTAATCATAATTCATTGGGACGGAGGTTATGGTGTACAGTACAGGAATAGCGTATTTGCTATGGCTTATATCGGGGTGTGGAATCTTGGGATTTCATCGTTTTTATTTGGGAAAAATTCCTTCCGGTATACTCTGGATGTGTACCGGCGGATTATGTACAATCGGGGCGATTTATGATTTTTTTACCCTTCCGCGACAAGTAAAAGAAGCGAATATCCGAAGAGCGGTAATTGATCAGATGTTTGTTCAAGATCAGCTAAAAAGAACCAGCCCCAATGGAAGCTGGCGGTATGTTAATGACGGAGATATTCGAAGCGTTAAAGAAAAAGAGACGGTAGAACGGACTATTCTCAAGTTAGCTAAAGCAAATAAGGGCATCCTCACCCCTACTGAAGTAGCCTTGGAAGCCAACATTTCTATGGACGAAGCGAAAAAGAGTCTTGATGAGCTGGTTTCCAAGGGATTCGCTGAATTGCGAGTCCGCCAGTCCGGGACCCTGGTTTATGCGATCTCTGAATTGATGGATACGGATTCTCCGTTGGAAACCTTTTGATCCCCCACAAAAAGAATCTCTGGTTCCAGATCAAGTCCCAGCCGTATTTTAACCCGGCAAGTGATTTCTTCAACTAATGCGCGAATGTCTGCGGCTGTAGCGTTGCCGGTGTTGATGATGAGGTTTCCATGCCAAGGCGCTACCTGAGCCTTTCCCCATGAAAGCCCTCGAAGTCCTAATTCATCAATAAGTTTCCCGGTAGGTTTCCCAAAATCCCGATTATTTTTAAAGGCTGATCCTGCTGAAGGGAACCGATAATGCCCTTTCTGCTCCCGATCCTGCCGATGATTTTTCATTTCCGCTTGTATTTCAGTTTTGTCCCGTTTTTTTACCAAACATCTGGCTGAAAGGATCAGCATTTTTCGGCTTTGAAAAGGGCTTTTCTTATAACCAAAGGCTTCCGGCTCTACGGGAATCAGGATTCGGTTCATTTGTTCGTTCAGCGCTTCGGTTTCCGCCAAGACATCAGACATTGATTTTTCATAACATCGGGCGTTCATCCAGATAGCGCCTCCAATGGAACCGGGCATACCCGCGAGGAATTCAAGTCCGCTCCAGCCATGTTCTGCGGCTGCCTCAACCGCCGCATCTATTGGAGTGCCGCTTAGGATAATCATCTCGCAGGTCCCTGATTCTTGGGTTTTAAAATCACACCCTGTCCAGCCGCCGGTATCCAGCGCAATCCCCGGAATCCCCTGATCTGACACTACCAGATTCGCGCCGCCCCCTAAGATGAAAACCGGTATCCCCTCAGTCTGAGCAGCCCCAAGGAGAGCCGCTACGTATACAGGGAACTCCTTGGTTCCGGGTCTTATCCACAGGTCTACAGGACCTCCGACTTTGAAGGTGGTATGCAGCGACATAGGCTCATCAAAACGAAGTTCTCCGGTAAACTCCATTTTACGATTGATTTTTTCTATAAATTCCCGTAAATCTCTCATGGTTTAATGTATATTCCAATATAAATTATACTAGATATCATATCATTTTACCATAAAACCCCTGACTTTATTCGTGGAGTATAAGGCGCAATGATGATTGTTGTAATCAGGATTTTTGATTTTAATTTTTAAAATAGAAATAAATTCCGCAGAATATTCGAACATAAATAAAACTTATCGAAACCGCCGTAGAAAAACCCGCTTAGAAAAAAGAAAAAAGAAAAAAAAGAAAAGAGCAGGAAGAAAGTAGAAATCTTAGGGATCACGCCGGGCAGCCGACCCAAGCCCTAGAAAAAACCTTTAGGCAGGGGGTAGCTGACAATATAGAAGGATACTGTTAACAGCGTCAACATAAAGATAAATAAAACAGCTTATCGGTCCATAACCAGCATAGCCGTACTTTCACGTTCCACAAGGGTTACATCAAGCATAGCGCTTTCCACCGGCGCGGCGGGGTCCCCAATCCGCCGGAACAAGGCATCCATTGCCATTTTTGCCTTCTGCTCGATGTCCTGTGCAATCGTGGTAAGCCCAGGGATAAAACACGACGCAGAAGTGAGGTTATCAAAGCCAATAACCGATATGTCTTGAGGGGTCATGATCCCTCGTTCATAAAACGCCCGGATCAGGGAAAACGCCAGCCGATCCGCGGTAGTAAAATATGCAGTCGGTACATCGTTTCTAGTTATAGAGGAAATATGCGCGTCAGCGATGGCGGCAATACCGCGGGCAGGATCAGTATTGAGCCGGTGGATATGCGCCTCTTTGAGGATAAGTCCTGCGGCGGATAAGGTTTCCCGATAGCCCAGAAGCCGCTGATGCATAAGGGATATCTCATCCTTGGTGGCGTAACAGATAAAACCCAGGCTGCGATGCCCATGACGAAGCAAACATTCCGCCGCAAGCCGGCCTCCTTTGCGATCGTCAATGCCAATATTAGGGATTTCCTGATCCTCAGTGTAACTATCCGTAAAAATCAGCGGAATCCGATTCTCTTTAAGAAGTCTCTTAATGTAGGTATAGGACATACCGATAAAAACCGCGCCGTCTACATTCCAGGAACGCAAAAATTCCGTAGCTTCCCGGTGTCCACTCACGGATCGAAGCATAAAATAGTAGCCTTGCTGATGGACATAATCCATTACCGTGCCGGCGAATCGCGCATTATATTCATCCATCAAAAGATTTGACTCTGATTGGTTCCCTAAAAGGACGCAGCCAATGATGCGTGAGGAATTCGCGGCAAGACTGCGAGCTGAATAATTGGGAATATACTCATATTTTTTTATAATCTTGTAGATTTGTTCACGTTTTTCCCTAGAAACTTTGGATATTTTACCATTCACCACATTAGAGACCGTCATCAGACTGACCCCGGCTTCTTCAGCGATTTCTTTTAAGGTTATCATTGTCTTTTCCTTCATAGCACAAAAATAAAAACTTGACAAGCTATATAATCGGTGATATGCTATAATTAGTTTAGCGCTAAACCTACATATAAAGAGGTTTTATAATATGAAAAAAATCATTATTAAAGAATATACCGAGTATTCCGTCGATTTTCCCGGAGGAATAGGGGCGTTGACCTTCAAAGAAGCGCCGGAAGAACCATATCTTTCTATCAGGCTGCCCTACAAGGGAGTTTACGGGACCGGGGAACGTTATGACGCGCTCAATAGGAAAGGACGGCGGACTGTGAATGTCGTAGAAGAACAGTTTTGCAATCAAGGGGAACATACCTATTGTCCAGCGCCTTTTTTCTTTACTGATTCAGGATTCGGACTGTTTGTGGATACCAAAAGGGTCTGTGTTTTTGAGTTCCAGAAGGAAATCGTTGTTGGGTTTCCCGGGACCGGTATAGAAGCGTTTCGGGAGACAACGCTTTATCTTTTTACGGGAAGTCCTACAGAGATTATCGCGGAATACCTGTCCCTCCTTGGTCCGCCTCGAATGATTCCGCGCTGGTCCTTTGGTCCGTGGATTTCAGCAAACCGCTGGAACCGGGACGCCCATGTCGAAGAAGTCCTTGCAAACCTCACCAAATACCGCTTCCCCGCGACGGTACTAGTCCTTGAGGCATGGAGCGACGAAGCGACGTTTTATATTTTCAACGGCGCTTCTTATACGCCGAAAGGCGGGGGCGAGTCTTTTCGGTACGAAGAATTTGATTTTTCCCAAAGTCTGTACTGGAAAAATCCCAAAGCTATGATCGACCGGCTCCATGACGCCGATATCCGGCTTATCCTGTGGCAGATACCGGTCTACAAAAAACTGGAACCCCAGGATTCACCCTGCATACAGCACGAATATGACTGTTCCTGGGCTGAGGAACAGGGCTTGTGCGTTTCCGGCAGTCAAGGGAAGCCTTACGATATCCCTCAAGGAAATTGGTTTGCAGGTTCTCGTATCCCAGATTTTACTAACCCTGAAACCCAGCGTTTGTGGTTTGAAAAACGGCGCTATCTTTTGGAAATAGGCGTTGACGGCTTCAAAACCGACGGCGGCGAATTTATCTATCAAGAAGATGTTTATTTTCATAATAGACTGTCCGGAGGGGAGATGAAAAATGGGTATGCCCAGAGCTATATCGCAGCTTACGCCGGGTTCCTTGAAGATTGGCGGGAAAAGACGGGAACTGAAAAGACGCTTTTCAGCCGTGCCGGGTATGTGGGACAGCATACAACCCCAATTCTCTGGACAGGAGATCAAAAGTCTACGTTTGAAGAATTGCGAAGTCAGCTTAGGGCAGGACTTTCAGCGTCCCTTTCAGGGGTTATTTTCTGGAGCTTTGACATCGGCGGATTTGCGGGTCCTCTTCCAGAGGCGGAACTTTACCTTCGGGCAACCGGGCTCGCTTGTTTCTGCCCAGTTATGCAGTGGCATTCTGAACCAGAAAGCGGACAATTTGGAGACTCATCTCAAACCGGGATCGGTACGAATGAACGAAGTCCCTGGAACATCGCGCTTGTCTCAGGAAGAGGCGAGTCATTCCTTGAGGACCTCCGGTTTTACCACAATCTCCGTATGAAGCTCATTCCCTATCTCTACGAGGAATCCTGTTTTTGTGTTGAAAATAATGCGCCCTTGACACGTCCCTTGATATATGCCTATCCGCAGGACAAAGAATGTCTTGATATTGAGGACGCCTTCATGCTTGGACGAAGCGTTCTGGTTGCGCCGGTACTTACCGCAGGCTGCACAGTCCGCCGTGTGTGGCTGCCTGAAGGCAACTGGACCGGCTTTTTCGACAGCGTTTCCTACCAGGGAGGTCAGTGGGTAGAAGCCGGCTGTTCCCTGTCAGATTCTCCAGACCGAATGATGCCGGTTTTCTTCAAAAGCGGTTCAAAACATCCATTAAAAAGCTAGGACTTTGAACTTTCAAAGGTTTCATTGTATCCGGGCAAATTGTGGTTGACAAGCCGGCGGAGCAGGGACATAATGGTTTAGCGTTAAACTTATACATCCGTCACTGGAATAACATACATAAGGAGTAATATCAAAAATGTTTTCGTTTATAAAATTGATGCCTCGAATCAAGCAGAATGCGGGACTCTATCTGCTGCTTCTGCCGGCGGTTATTTTGCTGGTCCTCTTTGCCTATAAGCCGATGTATGGAGTTGTCATTGCCTTCAAAGACTACCGGAATGCCCTGGGTATCATGGGAAGTCCGTGGTCGTCGCCGTGGTATGCGAACTTTACCAAATTTTTTAATTCCTTCCAATTTGGTAATACCTTGCGGAATACCTTGGGTCTCAGCGTGTATGGGCTTGTCGCGTCGTTTCCGCTGCCTATCGTGCTTGCGCTTGCCCTCAACCAGATGCGTACCGGTCCCTTCAAGCGGATGTTTCAGACCATCACCTATCTGCCTCACTTTATTTCTACAGTTGTAATGGTGGGGCTTATTCTTATTGTACTGTCTCCGGGATCAGGACTTATCGGACAGATCTTCAAGCTCTTTGGAAAAGTCCCGCCGAATCTTATGGGCAGTGCAAGCGCATTTTCAAGCATCTATGTGTGGAGCGATGTATGGCAGCATACGGGATGGGACAGTATTGTATATCTTGCGGCTCTCTCAGCAATTGATCCGTCTTTGTATGAAGCGGCGACCATTGACGGCGCAAGCAAACTGCAAAAGCTCAATAAAATCGACCTTCCGCTGATCTTACCGACCGCAAGCATTCTCCTTATTCTGCGGGTTGGCAATACGATGAACATTGGTTTTGAAAAAGTCTACCTCATGCAGAACAATCTTAATATGTCGTCAAGTGAAATTATCGCAACCTATGTATATAAAATTGGGCTTATCAATGCACAGTACAGTTATTCCGCCGCGATAAATCTATTCAATACGATTATCAATCTTACGCTGCTTATCCTTGTGAATCAGATCACTAAAAAGTTAAGCAGCAGCAGCTTGTTCTAAGGAGGAATGTAATGCAGCGTCATATAAAATATACCGGACCGGACCTGCTGTTCAACGGCGTTTTATACGCCGTATCCGCATTAATACTCGCGGTCATTGTGTATCCTCTCTACTTTATTGTCATTGCGTCTTTCAGCGATCCTTCGGCGGTATCCAGCGGGCAGGTGTGGGTTATGCCGGTAGGCTTCACCCTGGACGGCTACAAGGCGCTTTTTGCGGATTCTAAAATTTGGCGGGCTTACCTTAATACCATTATCTATACTGGGCTTGGGACGTTTTTCAGTCTCGCGGTTTGTGTGTTTGCGGCATATTCATTGTCCCGTAAAGACTTGGTATTCCGTAAACCCCTCATGCTGTTTTTCATCATCCCTATGTTCTTTTCCGGCGGGCTTATACCCACATTTCTCACGGTTCGGGAATTCGGACTGTACAATAACTTCTGGGTGATGATCATGCCTTTTGCGGTTTCGATTTATCATGTGATTGTGGCTCGGACTTTTTTTTCAACGAGTATTCCTGAGTCTCTCTGGGAATCAGCACGCATCGACGGCTGCGGTAATCTGCGCTTTTTCTTCCAGATGGCGCTTCCGCTGTCGAATGCGATTATCGCGGTATTGGCGCTCTGGACCGCGGTAGGGCATTGGAACGCCTACTTCAACGCCCTGATATACCTGCGGGAGGAAACCCTTATGCCGCTGCAAATCGTCCTGCGGAACATCTTGATTACCAGTCAGGCTCAAGCATCGATGGGAACGGGAGAAGCGGCGCAAATCGCCCTGAGAACCGCAAGTCTGGTAAAGTATGGAGCGATTATCGTATCTACAGTACCTATTATGTGTGTGTATCCGTTTATCCAGATGTATTTTAATCAAGGCGTGATGATAGGCGCTATTAAAGGGTAATTACCGTTAAGCGGTAACGATATTTTTTCAGGGGGAATGATATAATGTCACTCAAAAAACAAACCCTATTTTTAGGGACTATGGCGGCTATCGGCATGACGATACTGCTTGCAGGATGCGGCGGAAAAACCGCCGCCGCAAGTTCGTCGGCTGAGGCAGGAACAAAAAGCGCCGGACCTGGGGTGAAAGAATTCACCGTACTCACCATGCGCTGGGGCGACATGGGGGACAGTTTTGCCCAGAACCAATGGCTCAAAAATCTTGAGTCCCAGACAGGGGTCAAAATCACTTGGCAGGTCGTGAGCAGTTCTGACTGGAACGAACAGAAAAGCATCATGCTTGCCGGCGGCGGGCTTCCGGATATCATATTTGGCAATATGACGTTCAATGATTCGGATATTATCAACAATATCGAATACTTTATAGCTCTTGACGATCTTATTGATCAGTATATGCCGAATTACAAAAAAGCGATGACCGCAATTCCGGCGTTCCGTATGATAACAACCTTCCCGGACGGCAAGATATATTCTCTGGCAAAAAATCTGCCTTCTCGTCCTAAGGCGTGCAATCAGCCGGTTATCAATAAAAAATGGCTTGATAATCTGGGATTGCCAGTTCCCGCAACCCTTGACGAACTGACGGCGGCGCTCCGAGCATTCAAAGAACAAGACGCAAATGGTAATGGCGATCCTACTGACGAGATTCCAGTGTCTTTCGGCAGAGATTATACATCGGACTTACTGAATCCTTTCAGCATCAACAGTTATTGGAATCCGACAAACGGCATCTGTTCAATTAACGGAGCCTTCGTATTTTATGAAACCAGCGATAATTATAAAGCTGGTCTCAAATGGCTTAATCTGCTGTACCGCGAGGGAATTCTTGATGCCGAAGCTTTCACCCAGGACGATCAGATGCTGAACGGCAAGCGGCAGAGTCCCAATGCTTCCAGAATTGGATTCGATTATCAATGGTCCAGCGACGCGGTTTTCGGTAAATGGAGCGACGAATACATCGTTATTCCGCCGATCAAAGGTCCTGACGGCAAAGCCTATGCGTTTGGACAAACTACCGGAGTCCACAGTATCCAGCGGAATGAGGCGCTTATTACAACAGCATGTAAAGACCCGGCTACCGCAGCGGCATGGATTGACCATTTCTATGAGAGCGAGGCAAGCATCCAGAACTTTTGGGGACCTATCGGTACGGTGATCACGAAACACAGCGACGGCACCTATACGCTCAATGATCCGCCAGCCGGGGTCAGCGCTGACGCATGGTACTGGGATCAGAGTCTGCGGGATTTCGGACCTAAGTATATTGAACCGGGTTTCAGCGACCATATTAAGTTAAACTCGACTGTCGGGGATGGACTCAAATTGGAAGCAGCGAAATTGGCTAACGATATTGTTACTGATCCGTATCCTGCGGTGATTCACACCGCAGCGGAAACCTCAGAACTTGCGACATTGTCTGCGGACATTTTCGGCTATACCGCTCAAATGCGCGCCAAGTGGGTTACTCAGGACGGCATCGACGCTGACTGGGACACTTATATCGCCCAACTAAAACGTATGGGGCTTGATCGCTATATGGAAATCAAAATGACGGCATATAACAGGATGGTCAAGTAGACGGTTCCCAGCAACAGGTTTGCTCTCCTTATTTAAGCGCTGGACCTATTCCCAGCGCTTGTTTAGGTTATCCCAAAGAACACCGGGGTGTTGGAATTTTTTAAAGCAATTTTTATCCGGTTCGCCTTAATCCCCCTGCCTAAAGTGTTATGTTTCACTCCTAAAGTTCAATGTTCACCCCCGCCTTCCGGTAGAGCGCGTCAAGGTGTCCGACCGGCCCCGCGCCGCCGCCTACAGGATAGCCGTCGATTATAGCTTGTGTGATATAATCTTTTGCGGCGCGAACCGCATCCAAGACTGAACAGCCCCGAGCGAGACAACACGCGACAGCCGACGAGAGGGTGCAACCTGTTCCGTGGGTGTGCTTCGTGTCAATCCGCCGGGTTTCGAGCCTTTCAAAGCGCCCTTGGACAAAGAGGATGTCTGCCGCGTCCGTTCCGAGCCGGTGCCCCCCTTTGATAAGGGCGTTTTTTGCGCCAAGAGCGCAGAGCTTTTCCGCGGCGGCCCGCATATCAACTTCGGTTTTAACAGGAAAGCCGCACAGCAGTTCTGCTTCCGGGATGTTCGGTGTGATCAGTTCAGCGATTGCCCCCAGTTCACGAACCGCATCCATCGCCTCCGGGCACAGCAGGTGGTATCCGCTCTTGGACACCATCACCGGATCAAGCACGATATTTGTTCCGTGAAACCGCCGCAGGCTGTCCCGTACAGCGTGAGCAACCGCCGCGCTTGATACCATCCCGATCTTCACCGCGTCTACCCGAATATCCTGATAGACCGCTTCTATCTGCCCCGCCACCAGCGCGGGTTCGATTTCCTGCACCCTGTAAACCCCTTGAGTGTTCTGCGCGGTAATCGCGGTGATCGCGGTCATCCCGTAGACCCCCAGAGCGCACATAGTTTTGAGGTCCGCCTGAATCCCCGCGCCCCCTGACGAATCCGAGCCGGCTATGCTCAAGACATTTTTCATTGGACTCCACCTTAAATGAGATTGAGACGCAAAAAAAAGCGCCTCTACGGATATCCGCACAGGCGCTGAAAATTCCATCTTACTCTCTGAATTTCCCTCCGCCGGCATTATCCGGATCAGGTTATGGGTCAAAGCGTCACGCCGCTTTATCTCAGCCGGAACTATCCAGCTCCCCGTCAACTAGCGTTAAATATACCGGTTTTGAAACAAGCGGTCAAGCATATTGCCGACGTTCTTAGGTGTTAGGGTTTTATATGCGCTTTTTAAAATATCGGTCACAATATACAATATACTTTTCTCGGAGGTGATCTACAAAGTATGATGGATATGAAGGGCAGGCAGAAGGCAAAGAGGACAAAAAGAGTTACTATGAATAATGCGAATCACCATAGAGATCAAATGCCCTGGATGCCATAGCCGTACCATAGTTAAAAACGGGAAAAAACGCAAGGGGACGCAAAACTATCTCTGTAAACAATGCGGAAGGCAGTTTATTGCGGATGAA
>JAITHD010000265.1 GCA_031280155.1 Treponema sp.
AGCCGCAGCCCTGGCGGAACCGCCCCCAGACTTTCACCCCTGTCAGTGGTAATCCGGGGAACCGTAAAAATTTCTGGACGAAACTGCGATCCCTCTGGTATCATCTATAAAATAAGGAGCACGTCCGCCCTTAATGCGGGACGTAAAGGAGCATTTATGGATACACGAATCTATAAAATCCGGCGGTATCTGGTCGGCATTATTTTTGCGGCGGCTTTACTGTTCTTGGAGAGCTGTCTTATGGATCAGGAGCAGCCGGAAGAAGACTTAGAAAACAGAATGGTCACCGTTAGAATCCCGATAGCCCAATCAAGCCGAACGGCATTGTTACCACTGCCCTTCGATACTGAGCTTAATGCCCCCGCAACTCGCAGCACTTGGATCGATTACTATGAAGCGGTTTTCAGGGACCATGAAACCGGAACCTATTATACCGGCAGAGCTTCCACAAGCGTTTCCTATTTAACAGTCGAAGTTTTGGCGGGGAAAACCTATGATGTTTTGGTTCTCGCCGGAACCAGCGTGAGCCGCAACGCCGGGGCTGTCAAAGTCCTTCTGGCAAGCGGCTTGATCAGGGATCAGCCTATTGTCTACGGACCTAATGAAATTACCGTCCCTATGACAGTTCATACAACCAACGGTGATATTTCTGATTTACCATTCGTCTATACCGCTAGGATACAAAATATTAAAGCCCTTATTACTGCGGCAGAGCTTACAGGGGCGGCTCTGATTTATCGTCCGCCTTCGCTTCCTTCACCTGATCCGCCTCCGGCTCCGCCTGATGTGGATAATCCCCCTGATACACCTGATCCTGCTCCTTCGGCTGATCCTCTGGCTGACTATACTGACGGCGCTCAGGCATATCTTGAAAACATTCCGACTTCGTCCGAGCCGTTTAATCAGATTTCCGTACCCATCACATTAACAAATATTGCTTCAGACAGCATTGATGTCATTATCGAAATTACCGCTGAAGATATAAACAGTATTACCGGGGCTAGGATTTGCTATTACGATCTGACCTACTATGGATTCAGCGATTCCGCATCAGAGAGCGTCTGGAGCATCCGCCGGGGTCTTACCCATGATCTGCATCCTATTGTGGGAGGCGCGGTTAAGCCTTGAGCCGTCTGTTGTACGCCGCGAATACGCTGACCTCAGCGGGAGATTTCGATGAATATCCCGCCCTGCCCGCTATTAAACTAGGGTACAACGTTTTTGGGAATCAGTTTTTCCGCTTCTTCTCTGGATAGTTCACTGGAATTACACTGCGCCATTATCTGTACATATTTATCTCGAAGCCGGTACATCCGCAGCACCGGCAAACACAGAACAAGTCCGATAACAGGAAACAGCAGATACGTTTGCCACAAACCGGACATGGTATGAGGCGCTTGTTCCGCAAGGCTGCCGTCATAGCCTACTGCGTTCATCAGCATCGCCGCTAATGCGGCGGACATGGCCCCCAGCATTTTAGTTGAAAAAGTCTGAATTGAAAACGTGATCCCTTCGGCGCGTTTGCCGGTTTTGTACTGCCCATACTCAACGCAGTCCGCAGCGAACAAGAACATCATCGTCATCGTGATACTGTAACTTATGCCCCGAATAACCGCCAGCGCAAAAAAGAGAGGGATATTGGTATATCCCGCGAAATAGCCGATAACGCTGAAGATAATATTACTAATAACCCCGATTATATAAAGATGAAACTTGTCTATTTTCTGGGTCAACAGCGGGATAAAGAATGTAATCACGATCATAGGTCCAAACAGGGTGAGCATTGTAGCAGGGATCATGTGTTCCCCTCCAAGCATATATTTTGCGACATAAGGATTTACCGTCATACCTGTGCTGGTAGCGCTTGCGATAATATTGCCGAGATAGAGAATCAAAAGATACTTATTGCCGATTAAATAGGAAAGAATATCTTTTATGCTGGCGGACTCGCTCTTTTCATTACGGAACCGTTCTTTTGCGAATATATTAATAGGAAACATCAGGATAAACGCAGCGGCTGATAAGACTATGGCGCTGTTAAGCCAGCCTAGAGCCTGTATGATAGGCATCGTCACAATACTCAAAAACACCATAGCGATACTTGCGGCAAACCGTCCAACAGAGATAATCAGGGTTCGTTCCTGAATAACATTAGTCATAGCCGTGGCAAGCGCGAAAATCGGCACGTCGCAAACCGTATAGCACATCCCAAATAAAATATACGTCGCCATAGCGTATGAAAATTTAGCGTTGTCAGATAATCCTTCAGGCATGGCGAACATGAGGATTACCGCAATAGGGATCAAAAAAGTCGATATTTTAACCCAGGGTTTAAACTTTCCGCCTTTTAGTTCCGCTTTATCCACAATAACGCCGAACAGCGGATCATTTACCGCATCCCATATACGGGCGACCAAAAAAATCATGCCCACCGCCGCTGGATTCATAAACCGGTAATCCGTAAGGAACAGCATTAAAAAGGATATGACAAATATATAATGTATATTCTGTCCTACAAAATATCCGCCATAAGAAATTCGTTCCAATATGGTGGTAAAATAGGTTGTTTGGGGTTTGTTTGGGTCAACTGCCATATAAGAGGCTCCTTTTTTAAGTATGTGCAAAATGGAAGAAACAATTTTGTCTCCCTTTCGATAATTATTATAAACGATATTGTAGTTTTGACAACTGAAATATTTTTTGTATTATTAATATGTTTGGTTATTTTGTTATGAGAACATATAGGTTTATCTTGTTTAATGATTTCTGTTCTTTACCATGATTATAAATTCTACTATAATTCAATCTATAATTTTATCTATAACTATAATGATAGAGGAGACTCATGGCAAAAAGAGGCAAAGTCCTTATAAACCGGGAGTTATGCAAGGGATGTTTTCTTTGTATCCGGGCTTGTCCGGCAAAGGTCCTGGAAGAAGATTCCCAGCCTAATTCAACCGGCGGCTATCCGTCAAAGGCGGTTCATACAGAAAAATGTATTGCCTGCGGGAACTGTTTTGAAGTATGCCCTGATGTGTGTATCGAGGTGTATGAGTTGGAAGGAGTAGAAATATGAGCAACCGGGAAAAACTGCTGATGAAGGGGAATGACGCTATAGCCGAGGCGGCTATCCGGGCAGGCTGTACCGCCTATTTCGGGTATCCGATTACGCCTCAGAATGAAATTATCGCATATATGGCAAGGAATATGCTTGATAAGGGACGGGTCTTCATTCAAGCGGAAAGCGAGGTAGGGGCTATCAATATGGTCTACGGCGCGTCCGCCGCCGGCGCTCGAGCTATGACCAGTTCTTCCAGTCCGGGGATCAGCCTCAAACAGGAGGGCTTGTCTTACGCCGCCGGCGCGGATATTCCTCTTGTGCTGGTAAATGTCGTCCGAGGAGGTCCCGGACTTGGTTCCATTGCCCCAAGTCAAAGCGATTATTTCCAGTCTACCCGAGGGGGGGGGCACGGCGATTATTTCTGTATCGTGCTGGCCCCTAAAAATGTGCAGGAATGTGCGGATTTAACGTATCTGGCTTTTGATTTAGCTGACCAATACCGGATGCCGGTGATTCTGCTTGCAGACGGTATGATTGGGCAAATGATGGAAGGCGTTGTACTGCCCCCAGAGCGGGCTTTGTCAGAGCTTCCCAAACGGGATTGGACTGTGGGAAACCCGGGTGACCGAGCGAGCCGGCATATTACATCCCTCAATCTTGTCCCGGAAGAACTGGAAGCCAAAACCAAGAAACGTTTTGAACGGTATGAGGAAATCAAGCGAAACGAAGTCCGCTTTGAATCAATCGGACAAGAAGGCGCTGATTTGACCTTTGTCGCCTATGGAACTTCCGCACGGGTCGCATTGGGCGCGAAAAAGCTCGCCGAACAAGAAGGAATCCGGCTCGGACTGTTCAGACCCGTCTCGCTATGGCCCTTCCCTTCGGAAGCCCTCATGGCTGTTGCGGAAAACGGCAAGCCTATTCTTACAGTAGAGATGAGTCTCGGTCAATTAGTGGAGGACGTAAAACTGGCGGTATTAGGAAAAGCGCCGGTACATCTGCTCGGTCATTCCGGCGGGGTCATTCCCACTGAAGAAGAAGTCTTTGCCGAAGCGAAACGAATCATTATGGAACGCCGGAGGAA
>JAITHD010000021.1 GCA_031280155.1 Treponema sp.
CGCGGCGTGGGAACGTAACGTCTATGGATATGGAGGCTCTGGCTCTTGGAAACAAGGGTGAAACCGCTGTAGAAAAATCCGCTTAGAAAAAAGAAAAAAGAAAAGCGGGAAGGAAGTAGAAATCTTGGGGAGCAAGCCGGACAACCGGCCCAAGCCCCAAGCCCTAGAAAAAACCTTTAGGCATAGGGCAGCTGACGAAGATTAAGGAGAAAATGAAAAAAAGGTCTTATTGCATTGAAGATCGTTTTTTGTGATTTACCATGGAAAGAACCTTTGTTATGTTAAAACCCGGGGTGCTTCAGCGGCGCATTATAGGGGAAATTATGCATCGCCTTGAGCGGAAAGGTCTCAAGATTATCGGGCTCAAAATGCTGCGGCTGGATAAGACAACAGCGGAAACCCACTATGCGGAACATCGGGGCAAACCGTTTTATCAAGATTTGGTTGATTATACCTGTTCCGGTCCGGTAACTGCTATGATTATTGAGGGTGAAGAGGCGATAGCGACAGTACGGCGTCTGATTGGACCGACTAATGTCAAAGACGCTCCGCCCGGAACCATTCGAGGGGATTTTGCGGCAAAAACTATGCTCAATATGGTACACGCTTCTGATTCAAAGCCGAGCGCAGATCGGGAAATAGGACTGTTCTTCAAGGCTGAAGAGCTTTGTCCTTGGGAAGACGGTAATAAAGAGTGGTTTTAGGCAGTATTGGGCTTAATCTTTTTGTATTTCGGCTAGATTAAAAAGAAAAGAATTGAAATAATCCGGCAGGGGCGCGGTAATATCCAGGGGAAATCCGACGGAGGTTTCGGCGCCGACAAGCCGGGACGCGTGAAGCAGAAGCCGTTTGAGTCCTTTAGTCTTCCGCAGTTCTTTGTTCAGTGAAAAATTTCCATATTTATCGTCTCCCAAAAGGGGGTTGCCGATGAGGGCTAGATGCCTACGGATCTGGTGCATTCTGCCGGTGCCGAGTTCGAGTTCCAGCAGGGACCAATCCTGATTGCCTGAAAGCCGTTTATAAGCGGTTTCAGCTTGTTTAGAAGCGCCTCGAATTTCAAGAGCCAGCCGTATAGTCCCTGGGTCTTTCTGAGGAGTACCAGCGCAGACCCCAAGATAATATTTGGCGATTCCCCGGGTCTTTGAGAAAAGTCCTGAAAACCGGGCGGCCGCCTGTTTATGTTTAGCCACTAAGATGACGCCGGAAGTGTCTTTATCAAGCCGGTGAACCAGCAGAAGCCGAGGCCGCTGTGTTTCGGTAAGAATCTGATCCAAAGATACGTTGATCCCTGCGCCGCCCTGTACTGGAAGCCCCGCAGGTTTATTGAAAATAATGCAGTCCTCATTTTCAAAAAGTATAGGGATATGTTTTACCTTCATGTTGTCGATACTTATAATACCATGTATATCGCCAAATTTCCAGTCATAGTTCGGGGTTTATTATGTTGTTTGTTTTTAGGGTCTTTTCCCCTATTAGCCGTCGCGGCGCCTTTGGCTTCAGCCTGGGGATTTCAAATCGATCCCCCTGAAGGGTATCAATACGTCGGCGGCGACGGAAGAGATCAGTTCTCTTTTCAGTCTTCCTTAGGGGCTCGACTTGAATTAAAGATATATCCGGGTAATACCTATGCTTCAGTGCCTACAGTGGTAGAGGATATCCAGCGGCGATTGAAAAATCAAGGGACCTCAGAATATTTTGTGTATCGAAAAAAACAAGCCGCAATCCTCCAATTACGATTCTTAGGAGCTGGAGGCTTATCCGAAGGCTGGGGGCTGTGCGTTGAACTAGATCGTCCGGCGGTCTCTGGAAATCCGGGCAAACCGTTACTCCTCGCCTTGGCTTACGGACCCGCCGGCAGGCAAGACCTGCAAATACTCCATTTTTCCGCATTAGACTCTATTGCTCCTACGCCCTTGGATAGGCGCGCTCCAGGACCTATCACTGAATACACCTATCCCAGAGGAAACCAACGGTATATTTCCGTATCAGGAATTGACGCGGAAGCCTTGGTTTATGAGTACGACGCGGAAGCCGCTCAAGCGGTGGTAGATCGGGAATTTCAAGTCCTTCGACGGTATATGAATTCGCCGCTTTGGAAAGAAGCCTGGACTCGTTTCTATCGGGCTGTTTATCGGGATTCTTTTGATCGGCTGGCGCATATTGCTTTTACCGTGGAACGGCATTTGAATATTCCTCCTTTGGAAAATCGGGACTTTGCAAACAAGGTTTTAGAATGGGTTCAGTCTTTTCAGTATGAGCGGGATCTCATGGGCAGCGATTTTATCAATCTAGTCAGCGCCGCCCTAGAAGGACGGGGAGACTGCGATAGCCGCTCTATGCTTTGGGCGGTTATTCTTGAACAAGCGGACATTCCCGCAGCCCTTATGGTTTCTCCGGGTTACAGTCACGCTATGGGTCTAGCGGATCTGCCCGGAACCGGCGCTCATTTCACCTTTGCCGGAAAATCTTGGCTTACCGCGGAAACTATTGATAAAATTGCGCTAGGACTTATCCGCGCTCACATGAGCGACGTTAATTACTGGATAGGCATAGCCTTTGAATAAGCGAAAGAATTGAGAAATAGGTTGCGCCTGATGGTAATTAATAGTATCATAGTAAAAACGAACCATAAAATTATCATGTAAAGGCAAGGCGTAAATGAAACTAAATATTAGGCTTACCCTCATTAATGGAGGTATTACTATTATACTCATTGCCACCATATCAGTAGTGATATTATGGCGGTCAAGTATTCTCCAACGGGAAGCCGCTGAAGAAAATATGAAAAATCTTGCCGGTTCTACGGCAAAGGATATTAGGTCTCGGTATCAGACTTATATGGACGTTGCCAGAACTTTAGCCCAAATTATGAATAGTTATGAATCAGTAGACCTGCAGCTCAGGCGGCTTCGGTATAACGAGACTATGGCGGGGGTGCTGGAGTCAAATCCTAATTTTGTGGGGATCTATACAGTATGGAAGCCTAACGCCTTGGATAATCTGGATGCTGAGTATAGTACCAGCGATATAACTACTGGTACTGACAGAAGCGGTCAATTTATCTCCCACTATGTACGAGACGGAACCAAGATAGTTTTGAAACCTTATAGGAACTATCAAGAAGTTTTGAATAATCTTTCTCAAGAGGATTTTATTTCCAATCCTTCCCCCGCGGTGATTAATGGTCAAAGCACCTTTGTGATCACAGTCCGGGTGCCTATTACAGCCAGTAAGGGAATTGTAGGGATTGTAGGAATTGAGGTTGATATTGCGGGGCTTCAGCCTATTGTGGAGAATATTAAGCCCTATAATACCGGGTACGCTGCGGTATATGCTAATGATGGAACTATCGCAGCCCATCCTTTAGGCAAACGAGGGCTTCGTTTTCAGGAAAACGCCGTAGACGAGCTTGGAACCAGCGGGGTTACAGCAGTACAGAATTCTATCAGCAACGTAGAAGTTACCCTGGTTAAAAACGAAGACCTTGTACTGGTGAGTTATCCTTTTACCATGGGCAATGGGAAAACCGCTTGGACTGTGGTGATCTTAGCGCCTATGAAAGATGTACTTGCGCCGATACAAATACTCATTAAATTTGCGGTGCTGCTTCTGCTGGCTGGCGGCGTAGTCAGTACCTTTGTTATCTTTTTTACCTCGAACCGTCTTGCATACCGAGTCATTCGGATTAGAAATATGATGAAAGACATATCCGAAGGGGAGGGAGACCTTACGCGGCGGCTTACCGCGCTTGCTAAAGATGAAATCGGAAATATGCTCGGTTATTTTAACGATACCTTAGATAAAATCAGAAATCTTGTATTGGTTATTAAAAGTCAGGCTCAAGATTTGGCGGTTACTGGCGAAGAATTAGCTTCTAATATGGATAAAACCGCGTCGGCTATTACCCAAATTGCATCTCATATCCAGCTCATTACCGGGGAAGCCGGAAACCAATCCGCAAGCGTAGCTCAGACGAATAACACGATGCGGGGGATCACAACTAGTATTGAAAAATTAAATGAACATATTGAAATCCAATCTGAAAACATCAGTCAATCTTCTTCGGCGATTGAGGAGATGCTTGCCAATATTGCGTCAGTAACTCAGACTCTGGTAAAGAATACTGAAAACGTGGAAAAACTTACCCAAGCCGCAGAGGTGGGACGGAGCGGACTTCAGGCGGTATCCACGGATATTCAGTCAATAGCCAAGGAATCTGAAGGGCTTTTACAGATTACCGGAGTAATGGCGAATATCGCCAGTCAAACTAATCTATTGTCCATGAATGCAGCGATTGAAGCGGCTCATGCCGGAGAAGCAGGTAAAGGCTTTGCGGTAGTGGCCGATGAGATCAGAAAACTCGCTGAATCTTCCAGCAATCAGTCCAAGACCATAGCGAGTGTGCTGAAACAGATCAAAGAATCTATAGACATGATAACCAAATCCACCACTGCGGTGATCGAGCGGTTTGAAGCGATTGATCTGGGCGTGAGAATCGTATCTGAACAGGAGGATCAGGTTCGCAGCGCTATGGAAGAACAGGGCATTGGAAGCCAGAAGATTCTTGAATATCTCAAAAAGCTGAATGATATAACCCACGTCATCAAGCAGGATTCCATGGAAATGCGTAATGGCAGCCGAGCGATTATGGAAGAAAGCAAGAACCTTGAAACCATTACCCAACAGATTACCAGTAAAATGCATGCAATGGAAATGGATGCTGAAGCGATCAGCGGCGCGGTAAACCGAGTAAGCGCGATTAGTGATGAGAACAAAACGCATATTGATATGTTGGTACGAGAAATATCGAAATTCAAGGTAGACTAATAGGGGAGATAGGAAATGTTGAATAATCAATACCGGGTAGGGATCATTACTGCCAGTGACAAAGGGGCGTGCGGAAAACGGGAAGATACAAGCGGTCTCATTATCAGGGAGCTTATAGAAGCCAGGGGATATGTGACCGCCTATTATCAGATTCTGCCGGACGAACAAGGCGCACTGGAACAGGAGCTGAAACGGCTCTGCGACGAAGAGCGGGTAGACTTGGTGCTGACTACCGGTGGAACCGGCTTTTCTCAGCGGGATTGTACGCCTGAAGCTACTTTGGCGGTAGCGGAACGGCTGGTTCCGGGTATTCCCGAAGCGCTGCGGCAGTACAGTATGACCATCACCAAACGGGCGATGCTCAGTCGCGCTGCCGCTGGAATCCGGGGAAAAACCCTGATTATCAACCTTCCCGGCAGTCCCAAGGCGGTACGGGAACATCTGGAATACCTCATTGACGAACTTGATCACGGGCTGGACATACTCTCCGGCAGAGGCGGTGAGTGCGGA
>JAITHD010000104.1 GCA_031280155.1 Treponema sp.
ACTGGATATGCAGGGAGTAAAACTGCGAAGCGCATCTTCCAGAGAATTTAGGCGCTTCTCAAGAAACAGCTTGTATCCGCAGACAACCCCGGCGGGTCCGCAGTACATAACGTCCCGCATCCGCTTGCAGCCTCCGCGACAGAACCGGTAAAAAGCGCAGGTTCCGCACAGGTGAGGGACCTTTGGGTTTTCCGTTAAAAACGACCGCATCCCAGGAGCATCAAAAATTTCCCGCAAAGTCTGTTCTGTAAGATTCCCCAGGTTATATGCATCAAGCGCGTAAAAATCACAGGGATATACGCTGCCGTCGGCTTCAATCACAAACTGAGCTTGACAGCGCCCAGTAATGCCGCAGGTTCCGGGGAGATTTCTGAAAAAAAGATTCGCTATATCGTCAAAAAATTTAATGCTGATATATTGTCCTGCTTCCAAGGACTTTGCCCACCAATGGAATATTCTGGAATAAAAAGAGCTAAACCGGACAGGATTGAGGACATTCGGAACTGCCGCTTCGCCACTGCCTTCCAGACAAGGGATAAATTGGATGTAGCCGATTTTTTCTTGGAGTATAAACCGCCATGCCTTGTCAGGTTCTCTCGCAAGCTGATTGGTAAGGACGCACAGGATATTGTATGGAACTTTGTATTTTTCCAGAAGCTCTTTGCAGCGCATCACTTCCCGATAAGTACCTGATCCGTCAGGGGTTATGCGGTTTTTGTCATGGAGAGACGGAATAATATCAAGCGAAAGTCCTACTAAAACATGATGGGTATGAAACAATTCACACCATGTTTCATCAAGCAGTAAGCCGTTTGTCTGAAAAGCATAGCGTATCTTAATATCGCGTCCCCGGCTTTGGTCCGCAACCATACTGGTAAAGTCCTGATACCAAGAAAGTCCCGCAAGAGCAGGTTCTCCTCCTTGAAACGCAAAGGTAATAGAGTCGCCGAAAGATAAATCTTTAAAAATATTATTAATAATACCCGCAGCGGTTGTGCTGGTCATAATTCCTTTTGAGGGACTTTGCCTGCGGGCGCTGATATCCGCATAAAAACAGTAGGAACAGCGCATATTGCACAGCGACGACGCGGGTTTGATAAGCGTGTGAAGCTGTTTCAAGGATTAGCTGAATTCCCCAGGATGCCGCCGGCGCAATGCTTCCGCTCCGGCGGCGCGGTTAGTCTGTTTCAGCCGTTCATAATAGGCTCTCAGATTTCCCTTGGCATGGTAGGGACCTCCTTCACGAATCACAGTCCAGAGGGGATCAATATCGCTGCGGCTCTTCAGCATCATGTCCCCCTGCCATTCCACCAGATAACGGCAGGCTTCGGCGCAGAGGTCTGAACGTTCCGCAGCAAGATTATACTGTTCAAAATAATCTTCCTGTATATTGAAAAGCATTTCCTCTGGAAAAAGATGATAACCGTCATGATAGGTACGGATATAGATATAATCCCCAAACCGCACTGAACGCTGGCATACATGGGAACACTGAGAAAGCACCAAATAAGGGCGTCCCGAACCCTGTCCGGTACGAAGGACGGAAGCGTAACTTGCGCCGTCCCAAGCAGGGCTTGGAGGGAGTCCTAAGAGTTCCGCTAAGGTAGGTACTAAATCCGTATTGTAATGAAACCCCCGGTTGACGCCGGTTTTCATGCCAGGCCATTTAATCATCATAGGAATTCGGGTGGTTATTTGATCGGCTGTTGCGTGTTCCGAATAGATGCCCAATTCTCCCATATTTTCACCGTGATCCGAAGTTACGATAATAATGAGGTCCTCATAGACCCCCATTGCCTTGAGCCGAGATATGATCTGACTGATTTTTTCATCCATATAGCGGATTCCACAGTCATAGCCGTCAATTACCTGTTTTACTTCTTCCAAAGTTCCCGCTTTTCCAAGCTGCCGGGGAAAGTGTGGAGGAGCCTGATCAGTATACATTCCCAGCTCATTAAGACTGTGGGGACCTATATGCTTCAAATGCGCTGCTACCACCGCTTCGCTGATCCAGTCAGGGATAGGGTCTTTTTCAAAGGGATTTCCGAATTCAAGCGGGGTACGGTAGGGAGTATGAGGGTCCCACATATTCACATGAAGGAACCAGTTGTCTGAAGCCGCATTGTTTTCGATCCAGTCCAGCGCGAGAGGAAGCGCTTCGTCGGCTAGTTCATCTCCGCGCTTGCCGATATTGACAATTTCATTGAATCCTGCATTAAACCAATAGGAAGAATGGCGTTCAGCAAAAGTGCTGACTGTAGCGGTCTTCAGTCCTGAACGGCGGAACAAGAAAAACAGGCTGTTCTCTAGGCGTATGTCATGAAACCCTCGCTCGATTCCCCAGGGACGCAGATCCGCTGCAAGTCCTCCGTGATTAACCGCTCCATTGTGAATCCCGAACATCCCTGTTACCAAAGCGGCTCTGGAGGGCAGGCAGGGAGCGTCGGAACAATGGTAATTATCAAAGCGCATACTGTCTTCACAAATCATATCTAAGCCCGGAGAAGTCTGACGAGGATAACCATAACAATGGAGATGATCCGGACGCAGTGTATCCAGATCGAGCATCAAAATTCGCATAAATCCCTCTCTATGGTTCTTTATCATATAACAGTTTATCTTGTCTGTCAATAAATATGTTTGTATTCGGGGTGAAAATTTCCGTTACGGTTGCAGGTAAAATTATCGTATGATATCTCTTGACCGGTACTTGATATTAATTCTCGCTTTATGGTAATCTTACAAAACGAGGTTGTGCAATTTCATATTTTTGAAAAGCGCCTCAAATTAAGAAACGCACTATTTTATTACTTATTAAGGAAGCTATTTTATGAATTTATGGAATTTGCCCCTGCTTGTAGGGGCTCCAGAGGCCGCCGGCGCCGCGCCCGGCGGCGCCTCCGCAGCGCTTGTGCAGTTCATCCCTTTCGCTTTAGTTATCGCTATTTTTTATTTTCTTATTATTCGTCCCCAAAACAAAAAGCAGAAAGAAACCCAGCGGATGTTAAGCGCTCTTAAAAAAGGGGACAAGATCGTCACTATTGGAGGGGTCCACGGGGTAATCCAAAGCGTGAAAGAAGGGTCGGTCATCGTTAAAGTCGATGATTATACCAAAATCGAGTTCAGTCGAAACGCGATTTCCTCAGTCGAAGTCGTAGCAAAAGAAGAGAAGACTGATAAAGAGGAAGAAAAAAAAGAGGACAAAAAGGAAGAAAAGAAAAAATTCGCCCTGTCTTTAAGCAAAAACAATGACCCTCCTGCGGAAGACGACAAAAAAGATGAAAAAAAATAAGTGTAATGGAGTAACGTATGAGTAAACGGTATCGGCTTTTCATTATTCTCGCAATGGTGGGGCTCTGTTTTATTTTCTTATATCCCACCATACGCTGGTATTATCTGATTCCTAAAGCGGATCAGTCCTTAGCATTGGGTTCTCGGGAACAGATCAAGCATTATTCTTCTCAGACCGCTCAAGCGGATTTGCAGAGTCTTATCGAGATTGCTAAATCAGGCGGAGAAACGCCGGAACGCTTGGCTCCCTTGGTTTCGTCCGCGAAAAAGCAGCAGAAAGAAGCGAAACTGCCTGTTCCCCCTCAGTGGGACGCTTCGGCGGTATTATCTACCTTTTCCGAGCGTCAGGAAGCCCAGGAGGTTGTAGAAACCGCCTATCGGGATAAAATATTTAAGCTTAAAAACCTTCAGAAAAATACGGTTCAGCTTGGGCTTGATCTTTCCGGAGGACTTAGCATTGTGCTACAGGCTGATATGGAAGCCCTCAAAGAGCGGCTTGGACGGGATTTGAACGAGGCGGATCGGGAAGATGCGGTAAATCGGGCCCTGGAAGTGCTTAATAGCCGGATCGACAAGTTCGGATTAACTGAGCCGGTTATCCGCCGGCAGGGATCGGATCAGATCTATGTTGAAATACCGGGTACCGCGGATCCTGAACGGATTAACGACATAATCATGGGCAAAGGGAGTTTGGCGTTCCATCTGGTTGACGATAGCGCGGCCGCGGCATTTAACGCATATTACGCAACCCACCCGACTACTACCTTTGACGGCAATGGAAATCTTGCGGATCCTACAATAGTGCCTTCAGACGTTCAGATTTTGGGGGTTTACACAAAAGATCAGTACGGGCTGGATGAATTTGTCCAGTATACTGCGGTTAAGAAAGAAGTAGGACTTGACGGAAATCACATTAAAAACGCGTTGGTAGAACGGAATAATCTGGACGGCAAACCTGAAGTAACCTTTATGCTGGATACTGAGGGAGGGGAGATTTTTTATAGGCTCACTTCAGCGAATGTGGGAAAGCGTTTGGCGATTGTACTAGACGACAAGGTAAAGTCCCAAGCTACCATCCAGACCGGGATCCGAGATTCAGTGCGGCTTACTGGTTTCAGCGCGGAAGAGGCAAACAATATTGCCCTTACCCTGCGGACTGCGGCGCTGCCGGTAGAATTGGAAGTGATTACTCAGCAAAGCATCGGTCCTTCGTTAGGATCCGATACGATACGGCAGGGCTTATATGCGCTTATAGGCGGTTTAGTAGCGGTGATGATCTTTATGCTCATCTATTATCAGGGCGCCGGCATCAATGCGGTAGTCGCCCAGATATTGAATATCTATTTTATGTTCAGTATCCTTTCAGCCTTTAAATTTACCCTTACCTTGCCGAGTATCGCTGGTTTCATCCTGACTATCGGTATGGCGGTAGACGCGAATGTTATTGTGTTTGAGCGGATGAAAGAAGAGCTTCTGCTTGGAAAGAGCCGGAAAGCCGCGATTGACGCGGGTTTTGACAAGGCTTTCTGGGCGATTATGGATTCTAATATTACGACGTTTATCGCCGCGCTTTTCCTCTCTCAGCTTGGATCCGGCCCGATTCAGGGATTTGCGGTGAGTCTCGCTATAGGGGTTTTCTCGTCAGTATTTACCGCGCTCTTTGTTTCCCGGCTGATTTTCGATTTCGGTACTGACGTTCTGGGCAGCAAGAAACTTTCCATAAGCTGGAGGATCAAATAAATATGAAACGGCTCATACCATTTTCAAAGTATTTTTTACCCGCCGCAGTGTTTTCATCTGTTTTAGCAGTAGTAAGCGTGATAGGGTATTTTGCAAAAGGCGGATTCAACCTTGGGGTTGACTTTCAAGCAGGACTTATTCAGGAAATTCAGTTCGCTCCTACCGCGTTTCAGATGACCTATTCAGGTCGAGGGAACGCGGCAGTCTCTTTTGATCGAAATAATCTCTATATTGTGATTACTGGTTCTGGGACAGAGCCGATTACCCATTCTTTTCCGTTTGGGACCTATGAAACCCTCGATTCCTTGGCTGTAGGTCTTGGGACAGTGGAAAATTTGCAGGCTATGATCATCGCTCCAGGCACTACCCAGACCCAATGGCTGGTTGAAAGCGCTCAGGGCAATCCCCAGCTTGGTTCTAAGCCTTTTTTGGTTCACTATCTTGCGCCGGATTCAGAACGTATCCCTATTGAAAACGTCCGAGCAAGCCTTTCGTCTTTGGGAACTGTTGCAGTGCAGGTCTTGGGAAATCCTGGGGAACGGCGTTTTATGCTCCGTATGCAAGACAGCGAAACCGGGGAACAGCAGGTTCCAGCTGAAAAAATTATCAGCGCCTTAGAAGAATATTTCGGTACAGGCAGTATAGCGGTAACTCGATCCGACTATGTAGGCTCCCGATTTTCCAAACAATTAACCGATCAAGCATGGAAACTCATGGTTTTAACCCTGCTCTTGATCTTGGGTTACGCATCAATACGGTTTAAGCCTCAATTTGCTATGGGCGCGGTCATTGCTATTGCCCATGATGCGCTGATCACCGTCGGTTTTGTTACCTGGAGCCGAATGGAATTCAATACTACGACGATTGCGGCTATCTTAACCATCCTTGGGTATTCAATAAATGATACTATCGTTGTTTTTGACCGAGTTAGAGAAACCATGCGGGTATATCCTGAAGATACCTTTGATAATGTTCTTAACCGGGCATTGTCAGAGACCTTGGGACGCACTATCATTACTACGTCTACGACTATGCTGGCGGTCTTGTCTCTCTTTATTTTTACGACTGGTTCTATGAAAGATTTTGCCTTCGCTCTTTTGATAGGCATGATATCCGGCGTGTATTCCACCATTTTCATCGCCGTCGGCTTTGTTAATTTCTGGGATGTATATACCAAAAAACAGGCTAAGAAAAAACTGCTCGGTAATGTATCAGTGCAAAGCAAAACGGTTTAGACCATGCAGGTAATCAGAGCCTCCATGCTGGGGTACTGCATGGGGGTGCGGTATGCGGTACATCTGGCGTATAAAGCGTCCCAGACAGTCCGCAACGGACGACTATATACACTGGGTCCTCTCATCCATAATCCGTACGTCTTGAGGGAGTTACAAAAACAAGGGGTGGAAATTCTTGACGAACCCTTTATGCCTTCTGATCTTAAGGGCGCAACAGTTATTATTCGCGCTCATGGGGTTGCCCCCAATTTGGAAGCCCTTTTAGTCGGTCTTGGGGCTGAACTGGTAGACGCTACGTGTCCCAGAGTTAAAGCAAGTCAAATGAAAGCTAAGACTTTTGCTGAAGCAGGGTATCGGATTTTTTTAGCTGGAGAAAAACAGCATGGAGAACTTATCGGCATTCGTGGATATGCGCCGAATTGTCTCTCTGTAGAAGATCCTTCAGAAGCGAGGTCAGCGGCGGAAACCCTTTACCATACCGATCCGGGTGGAAAGACCGCGCTTCTTGGACAAACAACCATTTCCGCTGAGGAATATCATCGCATCGGGGCGGAAATTCTGCCTTATTTTCCTGACATAGAAATCATTGATACTATCTGTAACGCTACCAAAGACCGGCAAGAAGCCCTCAAAAAACTTTGTGAAAACGCAGACGCCCTTGTGATCGCCGGAGGCAAGGAATCAGCTAACACCCGGCGGCTCCTTGCTATTGCCCGCAATCAAAACAAACCGGCTTGGCTTGTAGAATCCCCTGAGGATCTTCCCCCGGAAGCCGGAGTTTATTCGGCGGTTGGGCTTTCCGCCGGAGCGTCAACGCCAGACGATCTTATTGACCAGATTGAAAAGGCTTTGTATGACCTATCCGTCAAAGTATGAAAATCAGACCGGTTCACTTCGGCGCACCGGCTTTTTTAGTTGTTCCAGGGCTTTATTATTTCCGTATTTTATACACATCTAAACCAAAATACGTTTCAATAGGATCAAAATCCCTGTCATTATGCAATAAAGAGAATCCATGTTCGATACAAAAGGCGCCGATAATAACATCAATTGTTTTACGAATCATAATTCCTTTTTTGCGTAATATCCGTAAATTTTTTGCCGCTTGAACTGCAATTTCTTTACTGGTCATATTATAATATACAAGGCTGTCCAAGATATCTTTGGCGGTTTCAAATTCCTTATCATCCGGGAAACCTTGTAAAAATTCAGTAATAATTATATCGCCGGTAACAACCCGCTTAGACAGCAGTTCCTTATCAAGGGCATCTGTATAAGGCGAGGCAACCCCATTGACGTACTCTATCCAAACGGAAGTATCTACAACAACCATTTCGCCCTCCGTAACGCATCAAGATCACCTTCCCAATGTAACTGACCTCGGCATTTTCTAATATCGGTCTGTTTTTTTTGGTCCACCATATTTCTCAAAGCCTCCTCAACAAGCTTGCGCCGATCCTGAGTCCCAGATGCCAACAGAGCTTTATCAAGCAAATCCGCGTCTATAGTAATCGCTGTATCCATATCAAGAAGTATAGGCTATTACCAGAGAATAGTAAATATGTACAAAAATAGTTTTTTGCTAATCCACAAGAGGTAAAACGAGTTTTGATATACGCCTCGCCTGCGGCGGACTGTAGTTCGCCGCAAATCAGCACGATCTTGCGCCGGAGTCCCACGGTAAAACTAACGCTCCCAGAGAACCTTGGGATCAATGCGGCGGATCTGGGGAGAACCAGTAACCGCCATAGCCCATTTGAGTTCATGGGTTATGGTCTCAATGAGTTTCCGTACCCCCTCAGCGCCTTCCTCAGCCAAAGGTCCCAGAATGACCCGTCCTAGACATACCGCATCAGCCCCAAGCGCAAGGGCTTTGAAGGCGTCCATACCCCGAGTAATCCCGCAGTCCACAAAGACAGGCATCTGTTTTTTCACGATTTGGAGGATTTTCGGCAGAATCCGCAGCGGCGGCAGCGCATAATCTACCATACCGTGATGATGGGAGACCAAAATTCCTTGAACTCCCGCGTCCAGACATTTATAGGTGTCCTGTTCGCTCAATACGCCCTTAATGATAAAGGGCAGTTTTGTGGCTTTCACAAATTCTCGAATTTCGTTCAGGCTTTTAGGCGCCATAGGCAGCCCTCCCGCCTCATACCACTTGTTTTTACCCCCAAACTGATGATCAATATCCATGCCTACCCCAAGACACCCGACTTTTTCAGCGTGTTCGAGTTTCTTGAATATTTCTCGGTTGTCTTGATGAGGCTTTATAATCTTGATCACTTCTGCGCCGGCAGCCCGCATCTCTTCCAGTTCGGTATAGTCCCCCATTCCAGACCAGGCAAGAGCTCCGGCGGCGCGGAAACCTTTGGCGGCTTCTACCATGCCTTTGGTCCGGGTCCGATCCAGATGGGATAGAGCAGCCATCATCACCGGCGTGGCAAAGGTCTTTCCATACACGGTGAACTCTGTAGAAGGTTCTACCGAATCAATATGCCGCATTTCTACCAGCAAAGAATCAAAATATTCCCTGGTGATTCGCTCTGAATCACCGGTGTTTATATTTTCAGCCATATTATGCCTCCTCGTATTTCGGCTTGTTGTAAATTCAAAAAATAGTGTATACTATTATTAATAAAGCTAGAAGGGGGCATCATGGGTGAAAATTTTGATTTTACCATTGAAGAACTAGGGAAACGGAATATTAAATCCCCAATAATTTTGTCCAAAGCAAAAGGCGATTTTATTGCGAATTATGTTGCGGATGATCAGTTTATCCGGCAGAGCGCCGAAGTGAACCTTGGCAATCAAGTCGCGATTGAACGAAGTCAGGTCTTTGAGTGTGCAGGACCTCGGGAAATGATCTATTTTATGCCCGCGTATGTACACGCCGGAATTGTTACCTGCGGAGGGCTTTGTCCCGGTATCAACGATGTGATCCGATCTATTGTCCGCTGTCTCTGGCATCGGTATGGAGTACGGAGAATCACCGGCATCCGGTATGGATATAAGGGATTCCTGCCGGAATATCAGTATCCGCCGCGCCCGTTAAACCCGGATAACGTAGACAGCATCCATAAATTGGGAGGAACCTTTCTGGGAAGCGCCCGAGGCGGAGGCAAAGAAGTCAGCAAAATCGTGGACGCTATGGAACAGCTTAATCTCAATATGCTTTTTACTATAGGCGGCGATGGAACCCAGCGGGGTTCTTTGGATATTGCCGATGAAATAAACCGGCGGAAGCTGAAGATCGCTATGGTGGGTATCCCGAAAACCGTAGATAACGACTTTGCGTTTATCCAAAAGTCCTTTGGGTTCGATACAGCGGTAGCAAAGGCAGTGGATGTAGTTGCTGCGGCTCACATGGAAGCTAATTCTCAGATTAACGGCATTGGTCTGGTAAAACTGATGGGCCGGGAATCAGGATTCATTGCGGCTCATACCGCGCTTGCAAGTCATGAGGTGAATTTTGTGCTGATCCCGGAAGTGCCGTTCAATCTTGAAGGTCCTAATGGATTCTTTCGTCATCTTGAAGAGCGTCTTAAAAGCCGGAAACATGCGGTAGTTATCGTGGCAGAAGGCGCGATGCAGGAACAGCTTGTCAAAGAAGTGAAAACCGATGCCGGCGGAAACCTCAAAATGGCTGATGTAGGAACTTATTTGCGGGATAGAATTCAGCAGCACTTTGAGGAAAAGAAAATCGAAATCAATCTGAAATACATTGATCCGAGTTATATCATCAGGTCCGCTCCTGCAGAGCCGGGAGATTCGATCTATTGTGAACGTCTTGGCAATGCCGCGGCTCATGCGGCTATGGCGGGAAAAACCAAGGTCATCATCGGTCTGGTGAACAATGAATTCGTACATCTTCCCATGAAGGCGGTTATTTCTCAGCGCAGTCATGTAGACCCTGAAGGCAATCTCTGGCGGGATACGCTGGACGCGACGCATCAGCCGGTACTTATGGTGAATCAGTTCGAGCACCCTGAGACCGCTGAAAAGTAATGCTCATATATAGCCAAGGCAGGATGAACATGTCTTGGCTTTAAAGGAGTTTATATGACCTACTGTATGAAAGGCGGGGTTCAGCTTGATCTATCGGATCAGGAAATAGACGAACTCTTTTCTCAAGCCTTGGCAAAGGCTTTGTCGGATCAGGGAGATTCAGGACCGGTACTTATTTTACCGCCGGACGGAACCAGATTTCATTCTCATGCAGGATATCTGACGGATATTGCCTGTCGGGAACTAGCCAAAAAAGGACCAAACCGTTTAGGCGCGGTTATGCCGGCTTTGGGAACCCACATGGCAATGACCCAAGAGGAACTTCGGCGGATGTTTCCGGGAACTCCGCCGGATAAGTTCCGGGCTCATGACTGGCGCAATGATGTGATAGAACTGGGACGCCTGGAAGCGGACTGGGTGGAGCAGATATCTCAGGGGGCGGTCCATTATGATTGGCCTGTCCAGGTCAACAAAGCCTTTAGAGACGGCGGATTTTCTCTGATTTTTTCTATTGGACAGGTAGTTCCCCATGAAGTAGTAGGCATGGCAAACCACGCTAAAAATATTTTTGTAGGAACCGGCGGTAAAGAAGGCATTGATAAAAGTCATTTTGTAGGCGCTTCTTACGGCATGGAACGGATGATGGGCAGGATCGATACGCCGGTACGGGCGATGTTTGACGAGGGATTTCGACGGTTCGGCAATCTTCTGCCTCCTATTCTCTGGATATTGACCGTAGTAGGACCTCGAAGTGACGTAGAAGCAGCGGCAGCGGACAAACCAAGAGGCTCTCTCGCGGTTCGAGGTCTCTATATCGGCTTTGGGCGGGAATGTTTTGAAGCCGCCGCTAAACTGGCTCAGGAAGTAAATGTTGATATTATGGACGAGCCTATTAAGAAAGCAGTGGTTTATCTGGAAAGCGACGAATTCCGCACGACTTGGCTTGGAAACAAAGCGATTTATCGAACCCGGATGGCTATGGAAGACGGAGGGGAACTGCTGATTCTAGCTCCTGGATTGGAACGGTTCGGGGAAGACCCCGGAAATGATGCGCTGATCCGCAAGCACGGATATAGACCCAGCAAGGTCATACAGGAAAAACTCGCTCAAAATCAGGAACTAGCCGAAGGACTCAGCGCGGCGGCGCATTTGATTCACGGTTCCAGCGAAGGGCGGTTCACGGTACGCTATTGTCCGGGACCCGGAGTGAGCCGCAAAGAGATTGAGTCTGTAGGCTATGAGTGGGGAGACCTCAAGGAAGGACTGTCCCGCTATGATATCAACGCTTTGAGACTAGGGTGGAATACACTGCCTGAGGGAGAGCGGATTTTCTTTGTTCCCAATCCTGCTCTGGGGTTGTGGGCTGAAAAAAGCCGATTCTACGGCTCAAATGGTAAACCCTAGGCAATGATTACACTGATTATCCGGTTCGCCGTAAAACCCCTGCCTTTAGGCATGGGGATATAAGGCGCACCGAAAATGTTTTGTAACAACATCCTTGACCAACCAGTCTACTTGAATCAGAACACTTGGAGAGAGACTGTCTCGGGGACTGTGCTGTAAAACAAATAGTCGGCTGGTATCAGCTGCTGGTTCATTTTGGAAATCGACTGATAGCTAATAACTGTATAATCCGGTGTGCGCCGCATTGCCGATTAGGAAATGTATGTGATGTTCATGTCATATACAAATCACGTTATGCTCGTTTTGCTCTAAGAATAACGTAACCGTAAGAAGGATGGTGAAAATAATCGAATTAGGAAAGGAAACAATAAATTCAATAATTTTCACAAAAAAGACGGGTCTGGTTGATTCAGACACCCAGGAGTAAAAATGCTCATGGCATTATTTGATAGGGTGCCTTGGTATAATGAACTTGAAATTGTGAAAGATTCAGAAACAAGGAAACTAGCAGATGAAGAACTTTAAAATACCGCATAAGATAGAAAGTGGAAAGGAATTGAATGAAATGGGCTTTCCCTCCCCCAAATATAATGCCTCATTAGCGGTGGGGAGGGAAAACCCCGTACAACGCCGAATTACCAACTCTTTCAGAGGGAACTGCATTGCAGAAAATCATAGTTATATGCAATATGCCCTAAAATTTTGGAGAATTATTGACACAATTAAGAAAAAATGGTATTATATAAATATAAGGAGGCATTATGGCCAATGACATTTTTGTGGAAGAAAATTATACCAAAGAAGAAGTAATAATAAATATATTTTGGGCGAATATATTTGGTCTTTTTGTTCTCGCGGCGGCAATTATATTATTTGGCATACCATTTTATTTAATATGGCATGAAAAATATCAAAATGTTAGATTTTTTGATTTTTCAATGAATTT
Source organism: Treponema sp. (assembly GCA_031280155.1). GTDB lineage: Bacteria > Spirochaetota > Spirochaetia > Treponematales > Breznakiellaceae > JAITHW01. The sequence goes on from JAITHD010000104.1 coordinate 12,625, forward strand.
ACAACAAAGATATATTAATATTTTTATTTG
>JAITHD010000129.1 GCA_031280155.1 Treponema sp.
GGTCGGTCCCTTTCCGCGCCGCAATTTTACTGCTCATTGTGCGGTTGTTGCCGGATATAACAATACCGTCTTTGGTAACAATAACCGGATTATCCACGGAAACCGCCCGCCCGTCATAATCCGATCCGATTTCCATTACAATTTCCTGCGCTTCCCGGTCATGCCCGTAATCACGGTCGTTTATGGTCGCGCCGTCATCGGTAGTGGGGAATCCCGGCGTTTTATGAAAATCGGTTTCGTCATGGGAAGCGGTGGGGGTATCGGCTTCCACAAGCTTCCACATCCCGGATAGCACTTCCTTACCGACCTGTATTTCATCCTCATCCCCGGTTACGGACTTGGCGGAACGGTATTTTTCCTGAATTTTTGCGAATTCGCTTGACTTCTCCCCGGTTTCAGGCGATACTGAAGGTATAGCCCCAACGGGCGGATATGAAGGGGAATTGGGCCCCTCCAGAAGTGCCGCCTGTTCAGGGGTTATTTTTTTGCCTCTATAAATAACGTCTTTTATCCCCTCGGCAGGGGGTGTCTTCCCGAAAACGGTACTTACAGAGTTTACCTCTATGCCTTTACCGATGTTTTTTACATCAACACCAACCGCTATAAACTTCCCGTTTGTTTTTACGCCGGTAAACAATCTAAACCCTTCGCCGTGCTTTGCAATGGCAAATGGTTTGGTTATGGCCTCTGTCAAGTCAATCCAATTTTGCTCGGTCAAGTTATGGTCTTCATCTTTCCGTTCATGCCTTGAAACAACCCCAAAACGAACAGAAAAATAATCACCTGAAAGCCCTATATCCTTCATGAATTCAGGTGTTTTTGCCATATAAAAGAAAGACTGCTGGAGTTTTTCCTTTTCTTCGGGCGTACCATGCAAAATTGTATGGATGTTGTCTTTTAGTATTGGCTTTTCCTCCGCCGCATGGCCCTCTTTCTTACGGGCCTCTTTTCCCTTGTCTTGGGCCCGCAGCCCCAGCCGTGTCTTCCGTTGCCCCTCCTCACCCCCGCCCTTATATGCGTTCTTATTGCCCCTCATCGACTCGGAGCGGCTCTGGCGTTTCTCCTCTTCGGATTCTTCCGATACCTCTTTTTCTGGGGGGATAATTACTATATCGCCTCCAGATTTTAGCGCCTCCGCCGCCTCATCAGGCTTGTAAGTCTCGCCGTTTTTGCGGCTGGCAAAGATTGCCCCCTTTCTTGCGATTTCTTCTATACGTTCCTTTAATAATGCACGTCCGCGCTCATTATCGTAAAAGCCTCCAGTATGCCTGGAGTCTGGGTCTGTTCTATCCCTGGTCGGGTCTGAAAATGTGAAGTGCTCACCGTTAAACCTCATATGACCATTTATCGGGTCTTTTAATTTGTCCTCGCTCACGGTTTCCCTTGAGTTTCCCCTGGTTTCGGGCGGCATTGAAGGCGCAGCTGTATCAAGCAATTTCTTTTTCGTGTCATTCTTATTTGACACGCTTTCCGGTTTGTCCTGTTTTTTTGGCTTCTCCTGCCCCTTTGCCGTTTTTTGCCCCTCAATGTAATTGTGCAATTCCATGACAAACGGCAGCGGCTGTCCGTGCCGGTCTGAAAAACGGTCTTTATTTTCTAACACAATTTGTAACATTGTTTGCGCGTCCTGAGCAGTGGCAATTTTTCTTTTGATTGCCGATACCGCCATTTTCGCGCCCCGCGTTTCGCTGTCATACTTTGGCCGCCACTTTCCGGGGGCTACCGTGACACATTTCTTGCCCTTCCATTCCCGGACTGTCCCTACCGGCAGCCCCTTGCCGCCTTTTTCCATACGGACCATCGAGGAGAAAGCTTTTTGCATGGCCTTTTTTTCTTTGCCATCGTCGATTGAATCGAGATGATCCAATATCCGCTTGCGGAATTGTTCGAGCTTTTCATTATCGCCGGGCATGGTATCACCCCGGCGTTCCGCAAGCCCTTTTAATTTATCACCATAGTTCGCTTTTCCCAAAACCATCTTTGTCATTTTAATTGTTCCTTCTCCCTATGCCGTCTTACGGCAGGTAAAAAGCAGGATAGATTTTTTCATACCCCGCTCCGCTTTAATCTCTGCTTCGACGGTATCCATCGGGCGCAGGTCCGTAATAATAGAATTGACATTTTCCTTTATCAGTTCGTCCAATGGCCGCGCCTCAACGCTTTCCCTGGCGATCTGTTGTTTAGCTTCCTCGACGTATTTATCGCGGTTTTTGCTGATCTGATCCAACTGTTGTGCATACATCTCGATTTCGTCCAGCATTTGGCGCTCTTTGCGATCAATGTCGGCTTCCTGCTTAATGCCCATTTTGTCAAACTTGGCGCGTATGGTGTCGATTGCGTCCCGCTCTGTTTTCTTGTTGTTTTTCGCGTCACGGATATTGTTTTTTATCCGCTTGACGTTGTATTCCGCCCGCTCCATGCGGCTTTGCAGCGACCAATCCACCTCGGCTTTGGCCTTTTTCAGTTTATCGGACTGGGCTTTGTAACTATCATAATCGGCCTTTGACTCAACAAGCTCCTTTTCATAGTCCGCGATATCTTCATCATAAGAGCCTATCCTGCTTTCCGCCTGCTTCAGCCGTTTGGCGTTTTTAACAAGGATGTCCACTTGCGCCTGTACTGTACCGCGCTTATTTTCGACTTCCTCTTTCATCATGTCGATCTTGAATTTCGCCCGCTTCTCCGGGTCTTTAATCAGCGCAAATTTTAATTCTTCGGGATCAATATCCTCGACATTGAGTTTATCGCCCTTGTAGCTGTAGATTGCGTCCAGCCTTGACGCCTTCTCGCTGTGCTTCTGGTACATGAAGGAATCTACGCTGTCATTCATAAGCGGATAGACAACGTGAACGTGACCCTGTTTGTTGTTTTGCCGCCATGCCCGCCCCTCTACCTGTATGGTCTCCGTAGGATTCCAGCCAAGGCAGGT